>JAKOXM010000395.1 GCA_029781095.1 Bacteroidota bacterium | reverse complement strand
TTTCATATTGAAAGACTTCCTTGTCGCCCGAGACGGCCCCGGTCACGGTATTGTACACTTCGGCAACCGGGGCGCCCGTGTGATAGGCACGCGTACATACGACAACGTCCGCGATTTCCAGCAATCCTTTGATAATAAATGCCACTTCCTTGTCGTAGGAAACGCCTAACACCAACAGGCAGGGTTCTTTTTTAATCCCTTTAAAAGAATGTACGACTTCCTTAATGGCGTCGGGGGTATGGCCGACATCGATATATGTCGGCGGATGTTCTTTTATTTTTTCAAGCCGGCCCGTCCAGACAATGTTTTCCAGGGCAATTCTGGTTGCCGAAATGAATTGTTGCGCACCGATTGCCGGAAAATTTCGCGCTATCCAGTGTTTTAGTAAAAGCACCGAAACGAGGATATTATTGACCTGGTGAAAACCTGCCAGATTTGAGACGATCTTATCGAAAGTATAATCCTCGACCCTGAAATCGAGGGCCATTTTTCCGTTTTCGAATGAGGGGGTCGTAACTTCCGTAACTTCTTCAACCGGGATCAGCTGCACTTTCTTGTACCGGGCATATGCTTTCAGTCGTCGAAGCAGGTCCTTTTCCAGCTTGCCCACCACGACCGTCGAGCCTTCGGGGGCGATATCTGTTTTTTCAAATGCGATGATTTCGCGGGTAGGTCCGAGCAAATTGGTGTGTTCCAGGTCGATAGAAACCAAAGCGGTATAATTACCCGTCATTATCCTGGTCGAGTCATATCTTCCGCCAATGCCGGCTTCCAGTACGATGGCATCCACTTTTTCCTCAAAAAAACAGGAAAGCGCAATAAACGTAAACGCCTCAAAGGCGCCGATTTGATCTTCGGGATACTCTTGCAGGTATTGTCCTTGTTTTTCAAAAAACCGGTGCGTATTTTTTTCCAGCGCCTCTGCCGACACTTCGCGACCGTTTATGACGATCCTTTCCGTAAAATTAAAAAGGTGCGGCGACGTATATTTTCCGGCCCTGATTCCGAGTTCATGCAATATGGCGGCAATGATGGAAGCCGTACTTCCTTTACCATTCGAACCGACGACATTGATGGGATCGATGGATCGCGCCCAGGCGGAACCGGTCATTTCCTGACAGAGATACTGCATGCGATGCAATCCAGGCCCTGTTCCGAATTTTGGAATTGCGAGCAACTCTTTCGTTACCTTCTCTAACCTGTTTGTCATTGCAAACCCGTTTGTTCATTTAAATTGAAGGACTTTTTTCAGGGATTCCCGGACCAGGCCGACCATGAAGATTGAACCGGCAACAACAATTATTTTATCCGGATGCCTGTCCATAATGATATGAACAGCGTTTTCGATTGTTGAATTGCCGATATTCCGCACGGATGCCCGATCAAAATGATCTGACAATACACTCTGTTGAATTGCTTTATGGAAGTCGTCGACAAAATAAACAGTGTCCGATATCGATGGAATTAATTTCAGGATGGTTTTGAAATCCTTTTCTTCGGAGTTTCCGAAAAGCAGCACCCGGCGGTCTTTGGTGCAGACCATGTTTAGCGAATCGATCAGCGCTTCGAATGCCTCGGGGTTGTGCGCCGAATCCAGAATCCAGAGAGGCGCCGATCTTATGATCTCGAAACGGGCCACCCATTTCGTAAACCTGACCCCTGAAATATCTTTTATGTCTGGCACAATTCCCCGGTGATACAAGAAAAGCCATACTTCGATCACCAGGTTTAGATTTTGTTTTTGGAAATAACCGGACAGGCCGGGTTCCAACTCAAAACGCTGGCCGTTTATTTCTGCCAATGCACGGGTTTGCGACAGGTCGGATATAAATACGCTGATAAATCCTCCCGATTCTTGTACGACAACCCCGTTATCCTTCGCTTTAGCCTTTATTACCGCCTTTAATCGATCCTGAATTTCCGAATTGATAATAAGAGTTGTCCCGGGCGGTGCAATACCCGTTTTGTCGATCGCGATTTCTTCCAGCGTTTCACCCAGTTGCTTCTGGTGGTCGAGTCCGATGGAAGTAATAACGGATACGACGGCTGGTAAAAGGCTTGTCGAGTCATTTGCCCCGCCTATGCCAGCTTCAAAAATTGCGATTTCAACGCCGTTATTAGAAAAAAGCAAAATGGCGATGAGTATCAGTACTTCAAAAAAAGAAGGTGTAAACCGGTCACCGAGCTCCAGAACCTTTTTTTTGAGCAGCACTTCCAGTTGCTGCGCTACCGCTTCCATTTCCTCCATGGATACGGTGTTGTCATTGATCCGGAACCGTTCGTTGATCGATATCAGGTGCGGCGAAGTAAACAAACCCACGCATTTTTTTGATTGGATCAGACATGAAGACAGCATGGATGACACCGACCCTTTACCGTTCGTACCAGTCACTTTGATTATATCAAAATTAATCTGATCGCTTAACAATTCCAGGTACAGGCTGAACCGTTTTTTCATCGCTTCTTTTTGACTAACGCGACTTTCGCACCACTTCATTAAGCGAGTCATGACATTTTCTTCCATAAAATCCGGTTATAAACTGCCAGCGTGTTCGGGAATTTTAAAACGGGAGCCGGGGCTGTACCTGAAGTAAGCAAACTTCGAAGAAGTGACAAAAAAGTTCACAGAACTTACCGATCCCCGATGGGCTGCAATATCGCGGTTTTTCAATCCCAAATGCAAGCCCGGGCATGATTTACACAAGGTCATGGATGCCTTGTTATATACGGTAAGAGCAGGTTGTCGGTAGCCGAAAATCTGGCGGATTCATATTCATGCGGTACTCCGGCATGCTCTGTAGAAATGCACATCGCATATGCTCTAACCAGGCGTGGCCAAAAACGAACATTCTGCGTGCAGAAAACCTTTACATGCTCCGATTCTTACTTTTACAATTCCTTTACATCGTTTTACACCCCCGAAATTGCCTGCTCCCGCCAGGCCTGCATCTTTGCGGCATTGATTCACCAAACGCA
>JAKOXM010000381.1 GCA_029781095.1 Bacteroidota bacterium | reverse complement strand
GGTGTTGGGTTCGGCTTTGCCAAAGTCGTCGGCATACACGGTGAGATAATGCTCTCTACCTTCGGGCAGTTCAATTTCGAATTCCTGCGGTTTCAGGCGGAGATAAACGTGATCGATCACTTTTTTGCTGTCAATATACACAGAAATGATGTCGCCGTCCTCTATCTGGCTGTCCCAAATTTTGACTTTGATCTTTCTGTTTTTGATCGTCATCGTTTCGCCGACCGTCACCGCCCGGCCTCCGATGGAGTCGGGCTTGACAGATTCTTCCCTGGCAATTACCGGAGGTTTGGGTTTTTCAAGCGGTTTGGGTTTGACCGGGGGCGGACTCGGTTTTTTGGCAGTCGGTTTGGGTTTTTCCTTTTCCTCGTCGCAGGGAAGCTTGGCGGTGCCGCCGAACCGGATACTGAACCCCGGGCCTTCCGAGGTGACATTGCTGACCAGGATAATATATTTTTCTCCTTCGACAACCTTCAGCGGCGCCAGCCAGGCGTTGTCGCCTTCATCGGCACAACCGGCGTCCTCGCTGGTGTCGTTTTCGCCGGCGCGGAGGCCTGTTTCGCCCATGCATTTGCTCGTAAGTGCATTTTCAGGCGAATCACCGGCAGCCATACAACGCACGATCTGGAGGTTGTTGCAAGTGCCGTCGAGCATGCGATACACCACAAAATCGATATCGTCGTCGAGTCGGTGCGGGGTAATGGCAAAGGTCAGCGAGCCGCTTTTTTCCACTTCGAATTTGATCCAGGTGGAGTTTTCCTCGGCATTGCCGAAATTTTCGCTGTTCATAAAACACGCGATAAAATCCGCTTCACGGGTGTTTTGCCCTGCGCCGCTCGCATGGTCGATGTGATACACCTGTTTTTTACAAATATCCATCGCCGTAATGCAGTCAGCGTGGTTTTGTGCCTGGAGAGAGAATGCGATACAGAAAAAAAGCAGGGGTGCCGTCAATTTAATCATGCCTGAACGTTTAATGGATGAAATGCTCCGTACTAACGCGTTTATAGTGGAATTCTGTTTAAAAAAGGCCGGGAATTTCGATCAAATGTCGCCTGGACCCGGCCAGGCGCTCTTTTATAACAATCATTTTGGAATGTTTCCGCCGGAGCGGCCGAAAAAACAGGCGCCAAAAAAAGCAAAAGCCTCCGGGGTGTGAAAATCACGTCATAGGTTTGTGCTACAATTCATATTTGGTTCTTAAAATTTATTGAAACATCTACCGATGCGTTTTTCCCGTAAACATATCGCCCTGGCGGGCGGCGTTTTGTTGCTGCTGACAAACTGCTGCGCGCAAATTGTCCCTTTCCCCTACAAAATTCAAAAAGAATCTACAGGCGACAGCGCCATGGTCGTTACGGCGCACCCGCTGGCAACAAAGGTTGGCCTCGAAATCCTGCACAAAGGCGGCAATGCCGTCGATGCGGCAGTAGCGGTGCAATTTGCACTCGCCGTCGTCTATCCGCAGGCGGGCAACATTGGCGGCGGCGGTTTTATGATCGTCAGGGGAAAAGACGGTAAAACGGATGCCCTGGATTTTCGCGAAAAAGCGCCTGCCGCAGCCACCGAAACGATGTACCTGGATTCGGCGGGAACGGTCATTGCTGCCAAAAGCCGCTTGGGCATTTTTGCCTGCGGTGTTCCCGGAACTGTGGACGGCATGTGGGAGGCGCATAATAAATACGGCAAGTTGCCCTGGGGCGACCTCGTCGGACCAGCCATCGAACTCGCGAATAAAGGATATCAGGTCACCGAACAGGAAGCCAAAAGCCTGAATGCCGAGCGGTTTACGTTTGTGCGCCAAAGTTCTATCATGCCCGCTTTTGTAAAAATGGAAAACTGGGAAGCGGGCGACTGGCTTATACAGAAGGATCTCGGACAAACCCTCGCCCGGATCGCGGGCTTCGGCCGCGACGGCTTTTATGACGGAGGCACCGCCGCATTGATCGTGTATGAAATGGACAAAAAGAACGGCCTGATCACCGCCGCGGATTTGAAAAACTACCACAGCGTTTGGCGCAAGCCCATCGAATTCAATTTCAGGGACCTGCATATCGTTACCATGCCGCCGCCCAGCAGCGGAGGCATTATTTTACAACAATTACTGGGTATGATCGCCCCTTTTCCGCTCAAATCCTATGGATTTCACTCGGCAGAGGCCGTTCACCTGATGGCGGAAGCGGAACGCCGTTCTTATGCGGACCGGGCGGAACATATGGGCGACCCCGACTTCTGGAAAGTACCGGTCAGGCACCTGACCGATTCTACATACCTGAAATCGCGCATGGCTGATTTTCAGCTGGAAAAATCGACGCCAAGCGCCCGGGTCGGCGCCGGAAAATTTAAAGAAAGTGAAGAAACCACCCATTATTCCATCGTGGACAGCCAGGGGAATGCCGTTTCGGTCACCACGACATTAAACGACAGCTACGGCAGCCGCGTGGTGGTCAGCGGCGGCGGATTTATCCTGAATAATGAAATGGACGATTTCAGCGCCAAACCGGGAGCGCCCAATCTTTACGGCGCTGTTGGCGGGAAAGCCAATGCTATCAGTCCGGGCAAGCGCCCTTTGAGCAGCATGACACCCGCGATCGTTGTAAAAGACGGCAAAACCTGGCTCGTGGCAGGCACACCCGGCGGTACCACAATACCCACCAGCGTATTTCAGCTCATTGTGAACATTTCAGAATTCGGTATGTCGCTGCCCGACGCCGTCAACGCCGGACGCTTTCACCACCAATGGAGACCGGACAAGATTTATATTGAAGAAGGCGCCCTGTCCGAAGAAGTGATAAAGAAATTGACTGCAATGGGGCATACCATCGATCCCCGCAGCCCGATCGGGCGGGTAGAGGCTATCATGCGGCTCCCAAACGGTCAGTGGCAGGGAGTTGCGGATCACCGGGGTGACGATTCAGCCGGCGGCTACTGACGGGCGGTCCTTAGGTATTCTGTTGCCATCCGAGTTTTAGAAATATCTCCTGCTGTTTTTCGGGGCTGACCAGTCCGCGAGGAATACTCACCCGCGCCTCCTTCAGACGCCGCTGGAAGGTCCGGATACTGTACCCCATTTCGTCTGCTATTTCTTTTTTAAATCGGGCTTTGAAGGCATGCTGGCCGGCGGTTGGGAACTTGCTTTGCATGTGGAAGTCGTGTTTGTGTTTTGATATGTGGATTATAAGGAAAGGATACTTGTAATCATCAATACGCAGGAATGACCTTCACAGACCTTCCCGCTCCTAAAAGTAACCATTCTTCCGGCAGTAAAATATTGCGTGGCATGAAATGGCGCGAAATGGCACATAATGGCATAAGGTCTTTGCGACCGGTAAGGCCTGTGCCGTTCCCATGGCGCCATTTGGCATTAAATGGCTCCATTTGACGCAAAAGAGGAGAAAAGAACGGTTCATCTTTGCCTTGGTAAATTTATGCATAATTTATTCTCTATCAACGCTTCTGTAAAAACATCCAAACCTTCTTTCATCCACAAACCGCTTTACAACATGAAAAAATACGCTCTTTTGCTGTCGGCAGTTGTCTTGACAGCTTTATTTATCTTCGCTTGTCAAAAGGATCGGGATGCCGGCAAAAATGTCGGCCAAACCGTCCCGGCTGACAAGGCTCCTACACAAATTTCTGTCGGTGACCGCTCTGCCGGGTATGCGGACTGCGACGATTGTGCCGAAAACTGCAACGATTGTTGTCTTGTTTTTTTGGTTGAGACGGCATTCAGCGACTGGACCGGTGGCGCATACAGCATGATCGTGTTTACACACCCGCCTGATGCAACGCATTCGACGCCCTATGTAAGTTACGAGGTATTGTCGCCTTCCACCACCGCAATTAAATACATCTGTGCCATGGGCGGCGTGGTTCAGCTCGTCAACAACGGCTCTTCCAGTCAGCGCATTCGCTCCAATGTTACGATCTGCGGCGGCGGCGGCTCCATTGTACTTGATTCATACGGTTTTAAATCATGTCATTCGGATCTGACCTGGGATTGCCAATGGGAGAACTGGCAGAACTGCAGTGACTGATCACGCTAAAATATTGCTATTTCATTTTACAGGAAACGTTGTGCCATTTCGTAAGTCAGGTTGAGGAGGGTTGAGAAGGGTTGAGATGGGTTAAGCCAGGCTGAGGAAGGTTGTTCAAATTATAGTTTGCTGATTATCAGCAAGATATTAATTGGTCTGAACAAACCCATCTCAACCATTCTCAACCCCTCTTAACCTGATTTGCGAAACTGTTTCGTGTTAAATATGATCGTTGTTTATCTCTTCCTCTCAAAGAAACCACTTCCTTCCATAAAGCAGCCAGGCAAAAGACCCGATCCAGCCCAACAGAACGATCTGCAGAAAAGCGTCGCGCAGGAGCGCGCGCGTGGGCGATTCCGTTTTGTTATACACCAGCGTCAGTTGCAGGTAGCGGAGCACGCCTAAAATCACGAAAAAGGCTGTATAAAAAATACTGTTCGATCCGATGCGATCGGTTACCTCGGGCGAAAAACAATACATCAGATAAGCGACAATAGCGACCGTTGAACAAACGACCATGCTGACGTCGAGAAAGGGCAGGTTGTAACCTTCAAGGGCTTTTCGAAAAGTATGGCCTTTGGTCTCTACCAGGTATTCGCCCCGGCGTTTGGCCAGACCGAGTATCATGGCCAGGAGAAAGGTAAGTACGATCAGCCATTGCGACACCTCGACGCCCGCCACTGCGCCGCCGGCAAAAACCCGCAATAAAAAACCGACACCGATCAACGAGATGTCGATGATAGCGATATGCTTGAGCGAAAACGAATAAAAAATGTTGATTGTAAAATATAAAAGGCTGAAAATCAGCATTCCTCGGCCCAAATAAGCCGCCAGTGCCGTGCCGCATCCCATCAGGGCAATCAGTATGAAAATACCTTGCCGCCTCGTGATATCGCCGCTTGCCAACGGGCGTGTCCGCTTGTCCGGATGGTTTCGGTCATGTGCAGCATCGGCAATATCATTGAGTACATACACTGCGGAGGCGATCAGTGAAAAAGACACGAAGCCGAGCATGGTATGGAGCAATACAACCGTTTCGGAAAGCCGTGCCGCGAAAAAGGCCGGAATGAACAGGAACAGGTTTTTTACCCAGTGCTCCGGACGTATAAGTGTCAATATATGCCTCAAACTCATTT
>JAKOXM010000362.1 GCA_029781095.1 Bacteroidota bacterium | reverse complement strand
TGAAAAAATATGAATCAGCCCAATTGCTTTGTTCCCTGCTACTATTGTTGCAGTTTCCCCTGCAGGCACAAAGCGACAGCACAAGTTATTTTAAATAATTTGACAATACAAAAATACACTACGAAGTAACCGGCACTGGCAATCCGGTGCTGTTAATACACGGTTTTACGGGCACCTGCAACGACTGGAAAAACAAGCCGCTTGCCGACAGCCTGCTTGCAAACGGATTTCAGATAATTGTTGTTGATTTGAGGGGGAATGGCCTGTCCGACAAACCGAATGTGCCGGAAGCCTATGCCGACAACGCCGAAGCGAAGGACCTGATGGGCTTAATCAACTTTTTGGGGATAAAGAAATATGACGCTGTGGGCTATTCGCGCGGTTCCATTATTCTGGCCAGCCTGCTTGTGCTCGACAAGCGATGCGCGCGAGCTGTAATAGGCGGTATGGGTGCAGATTTTACAAATCCAATGTGGCCGAGGCGGATCGGGTTTTACAATGCCTTAATGAACGATACGATCAAGGGTTACGAGGGCTTCAGGGCCTACATTGCAAAGAAAGGGCTTGATCCGCTGGTATTGGCGTGCCAGCAAAAAGAGCAGCCGTCGACTTCCAAGGAGGAACTTGCAAAATTGACGCAGCCAATCCTGATTATATGCGGCAATGAGGATTCTGACAATGGAAAGGGATCCGAATTACAGGCATTAATACCCGGTTCAAAGTTTGTTGAAGTAACCGGCACCCATAATACATCTGCATATACAAAGGAATTTGCTGAAAAGATTTTATCCTTTTTAAAACACTGAAATTGATAAGCATTACAGTTGTTGTAGGACACACTACTGGACATTTTCCACGCAAAGGCGCAAAAACAAAAACGCAAAGACGCAAAATTTTAATTTTCAACACTTTGCGTCTTTGCGAAAACGTTGCGTCTTTGCGTGAAATAAAAATATCCAGTAGTGTGGTTGTAACCTGCGGGGTCGTTTGTCGGCAGTACTCACAATTTCAGTTGACCATTCATCGGATGACTGCAGTCATCTGATGAATAACCAGGTTGCCTGGTGGATTTCAGATCAAATACTGATATTCAATCAATTATATCGCGATAATCCTGGTATGCTAAATTGTCACCAAACCTAAAGGGAAATCATCATGTGGACAACTGAATCGATCTGGTTTGAGATAGCAATAGTCAGTATCATCTACGCTATTGGCAACATGACCATGGGGCATTTTGAAGAACGAACTCCAAAGATGAGAAGGGTCGGAAAGTATCTGCTTACCCTTTTGATTGTTTGCCTGGTTTCTTATTACTTTGGAAGGGCAATATCCATGATCATGCTGGGTCTGTTTTTCCTGCCCGTTTTGTACATCCACGCGTATTATTTGCCCCGGAAAAAGGGCATAAACGGCTGGACAGGCGAACCCAAAAGCCGGTATTATGATTTTCGGGGCTGGGACAAGAATATTTTTGGAGAGTGATGAATGATGAATTTGATTTTCAATGATTTACATTAATTATTACCGGGAGTATATCACAAAGACCTGAACAATTGTTTTAGTTTCAATGAATTAAGCATTCAACGAAATGTACTCCCCTTCAGGGGGTCGGGGGCAAAAAAGAGGAATTGAGACAGATTTATAAACGCTCCCAAAAAATGGTCAAAATGCTCCATTGTTGCGTACAGCGGGCCGGTGAGTCATAAATTATTTCGGCAAAAACACCCGAACTGGGACCTATAGCCGTATTTTTCCCCGCTAACAGGACCGGGATGTTCCGGCCCGTACCACGACATTAATGCTCCTGAACATTTCCTTTAATTTTGACTATTTCCCGCTGCTGGTGGTCGCTGCCATAGCCTGGGGGACGCCGTTGCTGTTATCAGTACTGAAATTGACAAAGATACCTTCTGTCATTATCGAGATCATTCTGGGGTATTTTATTGGAAAGTATGTACTGGATTCAATCGATCACGAGAGTTTCAGAATACTGGAATTTTTTGCCCTGACCGGGTTTATTTTTCTGATGTTTCTCGGCGGGCTGGAAATCGATGTTGACCAGATAATGGCTTCATTCCCGAGAAAAAAACTGACGTACGCACGTTTTCTCAAAAACCCGTTACTGGTCGGCATCGTTTATTTTTTAATGTCGGTTGTTTTAGCCTTTTTGGGCAGCCTGCTCCTGTCGAATCTCATTAGCATCCCCAACCTGTGGTATTTTTCATTGATCATGGTCACCACTTCGGTAGGTATTGTCCTGCCTGTTCTGAAAGATAACGGGGAGATCAAAAATCGTTACGGACAAATGATTGTGGTGGCCGCCGCAGTCGCTGATATATTCAGTATCATATTATTCACCTTTACTGCATTAATTATCAAAAAAGGCATTCAGACGGAATTGCTTTATATATTCTGTCTGTTCATTATTTTCATTGTTTTTTATCTGCTCGGCAAGAAGTTGAAAAACGTTCGGTTTTTCAAAAAACAGGCTTTTAAATTATCGCACGCATCGGCACAAATCCGCATCAGGGGGACCATCCTGCTCATCATGCTGTTTGTTGTGTTGGCCCAGTTTATTGGAGATGAAGCCGTGATCCTCGGTTCATTTTTAATCGGGCTGGTCCTTTCTACCATGCTGCATCACGAGAGGTCCGTCATGCTGCTCAAACTGGATGGCATGGGTTACGGATTCTTCATACCTATCTTTTTTATCATGGTAGGGGTTGAGTTCGATCCTTCGGCCCTGATGGAATTTGATCAGTCGCTGGCCGGATTTTTTGCCTTGCTTTTGATCGTACTTTTTGCGGTGAAGTTTATTCCGGCTGTGCTCTGGAGAAAACTATTCGGGGTAAAAAAAGCAATGGCGGGCGGTTTTCTGATGTCATCCCGGCTAAGTCTGATAATTGCCGCATCGGCTATCGGCCTCGAACTCGGTGTTATTACGCCGGGCATCAACGCCAGTTTTGTCATCATGGCAATTATTTCCTGCTTTATTTCCCCCATACTTTTCAACTGGATGTCGCCGGTAAATCTGCTGGAAAATGAAAAAACCATTATCGTCGGCGGAAGCAGCACCGCCGTTTTGCTTGCGAGGCGCCTGGCGATGCACGGAAAAAAATCAATAATCATCGAAAATAACAGCGCGAGGGCAAAGGAGATATCGGGCAACGGTCTGGAATGTATGGAAGGCGACGGTTGCGACGCGGCCATTTATAACAAACTGAATATGAATGCGATGGATTTTGTCGTAGTCATAACTGGATCGGCTGACAAGAACATTGAAATCTGCAAACTGCTCCGTAATGACCTGTTGCACGACAACATTATATCTCAATCACATAAATCCGATATCGAACTCAATTTAAAAAATATAGGTGTAAAAACCATCGACGTAACGGGTGTGGTGGCTACCACCATTGAAAACCTGATATTAAGGCCCACCACTTATCATGCTCTTATTGAATCGTTTGAAAACTTCAGCGTGGAGGAAGTTTTAATCACAAACAAGGCAGTTGACGGCATGCAGCTAAAAGAAATTCCCTTCCATAAAGACGCCATTCTGATGATGGTTAAAAGAGGCAATTCCTTTTTCATTCCAAACGATGAAATCTATGTTCACACCGGCGATATCCTTCATGTGTTTGGCACGGATACCGCGCTTCAAAATACGCGTGAAAAAATGCGATAAGGCAATTTGGACCGGCGTCCATACTACTGGACATTTTCCACGCAAAGGCGCAAAAACCAAAAACGCAAAGACGCAAAATTTTAATCTTCAACACTTTGCGTCTTTGCGAAAACTTTGCGTCTTTGCGTGAAATAAAAATGTCCAGTAGTGTGACCGGCGTCACATTCATTCACGCCACCACCCCGTAGACTGTTACTTCCTTCGCCTTGTTTTTAAGCGACACCTCACCTAATTTCTGGCACTTGAACAATGTGCCGGCCTTTTCAGCCGTCTCCTGGGTGATGAGTATCTGTCCCGGTTTGGCAAGCGCCTGGAGTCTCTGGGCTACGTTTACCACATCGCCGATCACGGTAAAATCGAAGCGCCGGAGTGTGGCGGAGCCGACGTTGCCGGAAACGACGTCGCCGGTATTGACGCCGATCGAGACCCTGGGCAAAAAGTCGGGTACTCCGGAGTCTTCGATGGTTTCGATACATGCGTTTACCGCCCTGGCAGCGCGTATGGCGCGTTCGAGATGGCCCTGGTCACGGAATACCGCCAGCACGGCGTCGCCCATGAATTTGTCGATATAGCCCCCTTCGGCGATGATGGCCTTCACGATCACGTCGAAATATTTATTGAGCATGCCCACAACGACGTCGGCGGGCTGCTGCTCCGAAATGGCGGTGAATCCTGCGATGTCAATAAAAACAATGCTGGCCTCCACGGTTTCGTTTGACAGCAGGGACGATTCGTATTCCTTGCAGCACATGAATTGCAGCACGCTGTTGTTCACGTACATTTTCAGGATATTGTTTTCCTGGATCGCCTGTACGGTGTCCTTGATCAGTTGGGCCGACTTCAGGGTTTTCGCCAGCGTATTTTCAAAATCCTCGAAATCAAAGGGTTTGCAAATAAAATCGAAGGCGCCGCGATTCATGGCAAGGCGAATGTTCGGCATGTCGCCGTAAGCGGAAATAATCACTGTTTTGAGCAGCGGGCTGGACTCTCCGATCTTTTCCAGCAGCGTCAGGCCGTCCATTTCGGGCATGTTGATATCGCTGAAAACCATATCGGTATCGGTATGTTCACGGAGTTTGGCGAGGGCTTCCACCCCGTTTTGCGCGAATACGAATTCATACTCCTGCTCCCGTATCTGGCGGCGGTATTTTTGGCGAATGAGTTGCGCTACGTCGTCCTCATCATCCACGACCAGTATTTTATGCTTGGCACTCATGACAAATCGGTTAGTTTTTGTTTGAGGGAATTAAAATCCAGGGGTTTGTGCAAAAAATCATTGGCTCCGAGCCGCATGGCTTCCTCCTGTTTCTCCGGATCGCCGTAAGCCGTGATCATTACGATAAACGGCGGCGGCTCGGGCGAATTTTCCCGAATCCTGCTCAACAGTTCCAGTCCGCTCATGCCCGGCATATTGATATCGGAAAGTATCAGTACGGCCTCTGAAGGGTGCTCCTTCAGATATGTCAGCGCTTCTTCACCTGAATAACAAAAGGCAAACGAGAAAGCCCCATCGCGAATTTCGCGGCGAAAGCGTTGCTCGAAAAGAGTCTTGATATCTTGTTCGTCGTCGACGACTAATATTTTCATATTGCTTTAATTGCTTTTTAGGCTGGTAAATATAAGATGAATTCTGTTCCATCGCCTTCCACACTGTCCATTTTCAGTATTCCTCCATGCCCCTTTGTCACAATATCATACGCCAAAGAAAGCCCCAGCCCCGTACCCTGTCCGGTCGGTTTGGTGGTAAAAAACGGCTGGAAAATCCGGTCTTTCACATCCTCTGGAATGCCCGTCCCGTTGTCTCTTATTTTTACAATGATTTGGTTATCTGCCTTTTGGGTGGAAACAGTGACTGCCGGCTCATAACCTCCGAGGCCCTGTTTCGCCTTTTGTGAAACGGCATAAAAGGCATTATTGATCAAATTCAAAAACACCCGTCCCATATCCTGCGGATTGACTTCAACCATCCCGACAGCCGGATCAAAACCGGTGACCATTTTAGCGTTGAAGTTCGGGTCTTTGGCGCGCAGGCCGTGGTAGGCCAGCCGCAAGTACTCATCGGCCAGGGCATTGATATCGGTAGGTTCCTTTGTGCCCGTACTGGATCGCGCGTGCTGGAGCATGCCGCTCACGATGGCGGCGGCGCGTTTGCCGTGGTGGTTGATCTTTTGCTGGTTTTGCGTCAAATCGGTTAGTATTTCGCCGATATAGTCTTTGTCTTTTTCCGGAATTGCTGTTTTGTCAACTTCTTCCTTGAGTTCTTGTGCCAAATCCACACTCAGTTCCGAGAAATTGTTGACAAAGTTCAACGGATTCTGGATCTCGTGGGCGATGCCGGCCGTGAGTTCGCCGAGGGAGGCGAGTTTTTCGGACTGGATGAGCTGGGTTTGGGTGGATTTCAATTCGGTCAAGGTGGTCTCGACCTGGCGTTTGGCTGCTTCCAATTGAATAAAATCCTCATAGCGGGCATACGCCACGGCAAAGGTATAGGCGAGGCGCTGGACGAGCTGGATTTGGGCCTCCGACAAGCGCTCCGAATGGCCGACGTACAGCATGCCTTGTTTGAATGGCACAAAATGGAGCGCCAG
>JAKOXM010000358.1 GCA_029781095.1 Bacteroidota bacterium | reverse complement strand
CTTGTTTTTTCGGGCACTGACATTGAAAACCAGGATTTTTCAAACCTGGCGGGCGGTTTGTACTTTTTAAAAGTCTCGTACAGCGGCATGACGACCATTAAAGTCATTAAGGAATAGAGTTGTTGCGATATAATTAACTGGAAATCAGTATTTTATTAAAAATCCATGAGGCAGGCTGCTTATTCATCAGATGACTGCAGTCATCCGATGAATAATTAACTCAACCTGCGAGCAATGCCCACAAACATATCCGCAGCCTGCACTCCGAGCCAATCAATTGATTATCATACCACAACAACCCTAATAAATAAATTCATAATTTACACATTTACAAAATTATTGAACCAATAAATACCATGCTTTTCCGCGAGGCCCTGCGCTCCGACATACCGCAAATACAGATCGTCCGGCATACGGTAAAGGAAAATGTACTGTCAAATCCTGCCCTTGTCACGGATCAGGACTGTGAAGAATACCTGACCGTTCGGGGAAAAGGCTGGGTATGCGAAGTAGATAACCTTATCGTTGGTTTTGCTATTGCCGACCTGCGGGATCACAACATCTGGGCACTTTTCCTGAGACCCGAATACGAAGGAAAAGGTATAGGCCGAACCTTGCATGATACCATGCTGGACTGGTATTTCAGTCAAACCAGAGAAACTGTCTGGCTGGCAACGAGCCCGGGTACGCGGGCCGAAAGTTTTTATGTCAAAGCGGGCTGGATGAAGGTCGGCGTGACAAAACACGGAGAAATAAAGTTCGAAATGGCGTATGAAGATTGGGCAGGGAGGTAATTGCCACTGATCGCACCGTACTTCGTTCTTTTCTGTCACCACACCGTCCGCTCAAACAACCATTCAAACATGGGTTTGAATTCGCGGCCCCAAAACGCCTCCCCGTGACGCCCGCGGTCGCGGATGACGATACGGGCATGCTTGTCGTCGCGCCCGGTCGATTTGAATTTCCAGTATATATTTTCGAGCAAGGGCGCCATGCTGCGCATTTCCGTGCGACTGCCAGACAGATAAATTTGCGTGGAAGGATCACTTTCCGGCGCGAGCATTTCTGCAATGTGCGGATTGAACCATAGCGAGGGAGAGAGGATGCCGAATTTACCGAAAACAGCGTGGCAACGAACAGCCGCGTAAGCCGTGATCAGGCCGCCCATCGAGCTGCCTGCCATACCGGTTGCCTCGCGTTGCGGCCAGCTTCGATACGTGTTGTCGATAAAAGGCTTTAAAGTTTCTGTGATAAACCGGAGATATGCATCGCCCTGCCCGCCATACTTGCCCCGCCGGAAAGGCGCGTATTCATGAAGGCGGTCAATGCCGCCGTGGTCGATACCCACCAGAATAGCCTGGCGGTATAATGGCTGGCGAGCCATCTGACGGCGCAATTTCCACTCGCCATGTGCAGCGGTGCGTGCGTCGAACAGGTTTTGACCGTCATGCAGGTAAATAACCGGAAAACGGCGTCCCGGATCGGCGTGATAATTTCGCGGGAGCAGGACGCGTATGTTGCGCTGGCGCCCCAATTGAGGGACAGGAAGGGAATGAATCCGGAGATCGGTCATAGTGAGGGTTGCT
>JAKOXM010000355.1 GCA_029781095.1 Bacteroidota bacterium | reverse complement strand
AGTTTTGTTCAGTTTTGAAATTCCATGTAAAAATAATGCACCGTTCCAGTGGGCCCTGTTGAAGAATTATAGGGCTTGAGGGCGATGGTATATTTACCCGGTTCCAGGGTTTTTATCACCAGCCCGGTGCCGCAAAAACCACCGGCCGAAGCGTAAAAGGTATCCCGTCCGACCAGGCGGCTGATCGTCTCGAAGGGCAGGCCATCGCCGACTTCAAAAGAATCGAGCATGATGTACTCGCTTGTTGTCAGGGCCGGAATATTGCCGATTTTCATGTCGCTATACAGGACAAAAGCATCGGAAAGATACTCTAAAGACTGGTTTTGAAAACGAATCCAGACGTGGTCGGCAGCAAGTTTCGAATCGTCCTTGGTACAGGCGGCAAATCCGAATGCGGCGAAAAGCAAAAACAGGAAGGAGCGCAGGAGCATGGCTGTTTGTATTTTACCACAACAGACGGCAGGTTGCCCGGAAAAGGTTGGGTAACCCGTCCTCCCCGACAATCACAAGGATTTCGACAGAATATAATTGAGGTACACTTCGTCCTGGTTGGTTATGCCGAGCCGGTTGTTGGTGAGGTGGATGAGACTGGGCAGCGCCTTGTCGAGGTTTTCGCCGAATCCATCGAGTATCAGTTGGTTGCCGCGAAGCCAGCGCAGCCATTCCGGTTGTTTGGTGTCGAACTTCTCGGTCTCCAGCGCTTTCCACAGTTCGCGCATTGTCAGGCGCAGGGTTTCCTGTTGCGGTACGAACCCGTTTTCAAACCCGTCCCTGATCGCGCCGACCGCATCGGCGTCAAGGGGCGCGCCCGCAGCGGGTCTGAAAAACACCGGCAGCCACTGCTCGCAGAGTTGCGCAAAGTACCAGGCGGCTTTTTCGCGGCTCATGCCGGCGGCAAAAGCGGTGATCGTGTGCATGCGCAATGCGTCGAACATGCCGTCGCCGTAGGTGTAGACTCCGCGGCCGATCCTGTCGAGCACGACGCGTGTGGAAACATGGAAGTGTTCTTCAGCAAGCGCCAAGGGCTCGTCTCCGCCAAAGCGTTCTTTTTCAGGCTCATACGGGGCCATCTCGCAGGTTCCGCGGTCGGCAAACCAGCCTTCCAGCGTCGGCTGCAGGATTTCGGCAAGCCAATCCGATTCGCCGCGAATCCGCAGGCGGATGTGGCTGCCTTTTTCGTCTTCGTAGCGGATAAAAAAAGCGCGCGCGCCTTTTACGGGCCAGACAAATTGCTCGAGGAATGGTTTGACCGCGCGGACCAGGAAGACCTCGGTCGTTTCGAGCGGGTAAAAATGGAAGGAAAGCCAGGTCATGATGTATGTAAAAATTAAAAGCCCCCGACTGAACCAGTCAAGGGCTTTTTTGTGGCGGAGGCAGGACTTGAACCTACGACCTTCGGGTTATGAGCCCGACGAGCTACCAACTGCTCCACTCCGCGATTTAGCGGGTGCAAAGGTAGTCATTAATTATCCGGATAACAAAAGTGTTTTTGAAAAAATATAAAATAAAGGCTACCGCCGGTCCTGGCATTTGGAAGTCTTTGCACTGATATCCCGGGCAATTTTGCGACTTTTGCACCCGAAACAAACATATCGCTCATGTTGAAGGTGTTCCGTGTTATTATTCTGATCCTCGTTTTCTGCGCCCCTTTTCACCTGTTTTCCCAACTCAATCTCGAACAAATCGGTCATTTATCATACGCGCCGGCCAGTCTGGCGGGCTGCAAGGCATATGTGGACAGCACCGGCCGCGAATGGGCGCTCGTAGGCACCAGCACGGGTGTGAGTATCGTCGACCTGCAGGACCCGACCCAACCGGTACAACGCTTCAGCGTACCGGGACTGCCCAGCAACTGGCGCGAACTCCGCACCTGGAACGGCTTTGCATACGCCGGCTCGGAAGCGGACAGCAGCGGCATTACGATCATCGACCTGCGGCATTTGCCCGATACCATTTACTGGAAAACCTGGTTTGGCGACGGCGCTTATGAAAACAAAGTCCGGCGCAGCCATGCCGTACAGACTGCCAACGGATACCTGTTCATCTTCGGCGGCGGCAACGTGACCAACGGCGCCACCATCGCCGACCTGAGCAACCCCTGGAATCCGCATATCGTTGGCAAATACACGCTCAATTACGTCCACGACGGTTTTATCCGGGGCGATACGCTCTGGACAAGCGAAATTTACCAGGGCCAGTTCGGCGTCGTGAATATTTCCGACATCAAAGACCCGCAACTGATCACCACCAACCCGACGCCCGGAAAGTTCAACCATAACACAGGGCTGTCGGGCGACAGCAAGACGCTCTTCACCACCGATGAAAAACAAAATGCCCCGCTTTCGTCTTTCGATGTTTCCGATCTGGATAACATCACCTTGCTCGACACCTATTTCCCAAGCCAGAAACCCGCTTTCGAGGTGCATAACGTGCGCGTCATCGGCGATTTTCTCGTCAACCCTTCCTACGGCGGTCAACTGACCATTGTGGACGCCTCCCGGCCCGACAACCTGATCGAAACGGCCTGGGCCGTCGTCGGCACCTCGCTGGTATGGGATGCCGACCCGTATCTTCCCTCGGGTATCATATTCGCCACAGCCAAGAATGAAGGCTTGTTCGTTTTTCAGCCCAGCTACCAGCACGCCGCATGGCTCGAGGGCATTGTCACCGATTCCATATCCGGGCTGCCGCTGATCGGCGCCAAAGTATTTGTGACGGGCACGCCCAATGCCGACACTTCCAAAATAAACGGTGCGTACAAAACCGGCGCTGCGGCTCAGGGCTCCTACACGGTAGACGTGATCAAACCGGGATATAATCCCAAGTCAATCCAGAATGTCGCATTGCAAAACGGTGTGGTGACCACGTTGAATATCCAGTTGTCGCAGGCGGTTACTGGCACAACATCACCGGACGGCGGATCAACAATCACCGTCTCCCCTACCCTTTTCAGCGACCATCTCAGGGTCGGGGTTTCGCCCGAAAGTGCCTTCAGACGAGGCGAAACAATTGTCCGCCTGATTGATCTGTCGGGAAAAGTCTTACGTGAAAATCGTACGGCTGCGTGGCCGTTTTTGCTGCAAAACCTGCAGCAACTCGCACCGGGGCCCTATATACTGAGCCTTGAAAACGGCGCGAATCGAATTGCGGTGCATCTGACAAAGTAACGCCAACCTCTGGTTGGCTTAACGTAACGCCAACCTCCGGTTGGCTAAAGTAACGCCAACCTCTGGTTGGCTTAACGTAACGCTAAGCTCCGGTTGGCTAAAGTAACGCCCTCCGGTTGGCTTAAATTACTGCCAACCAGAGCTTGGCGTTACGCGGCCCGTCGTATTTTGCGCGATGCTCACCTTGCTATCCAAAAATCAGCCCTTCCCCGATCCGTTCCCGAAAGGCGCTATTATCCTGATTGACAAGCCGCTGGCCTGGACTTCTTTTGGCGTTGTCAACAAGGTGCGCTACCTTTTGTCGCACCGGCTTGGTATAAAAAAATACAAAACCGGTCACGCCGGCACGCTCGATCCGCTGGCTACGGGGCTTCTGATCCTCTGCGTCGGGGACTACACCAAAAAAATAGAAGAATTCCAGGCCTTGCCCAAGGAGTACACCGGAACCATCACTTTTGGCGCCACCACGCCTTCGTTCGACCTGGAAAAGGCCGTGGATGCCACCTACCCAACGGAACATCTGACGGATGACCTGCTGAAGGGGTTGTTACCGCAATTTACCGGCGATATCCTGCAAATTCCGCCCGTTTTCTCGGCAGTGAAAGTCGACGGCAGGCGCCTGTATAAAAATGCCCGTACCGGAGAAGAAGTGGAAATCCCGGAACGTCCGGCACACATCGAACGGCTGGAACTGGGCAGATTGCGCCCCGTAAAAAGCGGCGCCGCAGCCCCGGTGATAGCCAGTGCAAAGGGTTCGCCCATCATGCTGCACCCCGATTATGCGGAAGGCATGCAGGCCGATTTTCTGGTGGTTTGCAGCAAAGGGACCTATATACGCTCGCTGGCAAACGATATCGGCCGGGCGGCAGGGTGCGGCGCCTACCTGAGCAGTCTGCGCCGGACCCGGACAGGCGGATTTTCTGTGGAAGATGCCTGGCAAATAGATGAATTGGCGCAATGGGTCAAATCCGGCGCTTCCGGTTCACTTCAGGAAGGAAAAACCAAGCCCGAATGACCACCACAATTTTCCGTGGTACATCCACTGGTCGCCCACGTCGCTGGCGTAGTCCTTGCCGAATATCAGGCCGATATTGTACTGATCGAGTTGCAGGATAAGCCCGGTACTCCAGGTAAGTCCGGGCACCACATCGGTTCCGGATGTCGACATGTCGAACGATGTGTTGTCATTACTGATATTAATGAACGTGAGACCCGCCGTGAGGGGAACGGTCAGGAAATGCTCTTTGGTCGTGCTGAGTCGTTTGGTTGCCCCGATATAGAAACCGAGCGTAACGTCGGTGGTGAGCCGGAACGTGCCGTTTTCCTTTTTCGGGCGTATCTTGAAGGGAATGGTCAGTTGCCCTCCGGTCACCTGTACCGTTTGCCAGAACTGTCCCCGGTGAGGCGCCGGGTTGGAGATGGAGACTGCAGCACCGGAATCAGGAGCCGGTCCGTTAGAACAATTTTTTTGCCGGCTGCTCGAATCAACCTGGCAGGCCGATACCTGGCCCCGCATTTTCAGGCAGGTACAGAAGCAAAGTCCGGCAATGGCGCAAAATACATGGGGCCCTTTCATAGAGGAATATTTTTATTTGGTAATGTAACGCGACCGGGCGAATAATTCGTTTCATTAAATGCACCTAATGTGTAGATGCTACCGAATAATAAACGGGTGGGTATATTTTATTTTGCAGACGAATTAAATATATATTTGTTTCGTTGGGCCGCAGAATTAATTTCGGGCTGCCCGATCCATAAAATGGACTCGCCGGGCTGCGCCGGATTTGCCCCGAAGGATGAAAGTTTGTCTGCATTTATCCAAAAGCCACCTTTGTCATGCCACTGAATGTCAGGGAGTTCTTATTTTGTTGCGGCAAAATGCATACATGAAAGTCCTTCCTCTTTTACCCTTATTGTTTTTGCTGGCAAAAACCGGTTTTACCCAAACGTTTTTGCCCGTTCCCGGCCCTGTAATGGAGCAGGAGATCGCCTTCAACCAGGCGAACGAGAGTTACCTGTATTTCAATAACCTCTCCGGCGACACATTGCAACTGCGCTGGCGGAGTCTCGGTGTCGATATGCCCGGGGACTGGGTCGCCGATCTGTGCGACTACGGGTTGTGTTATACGGGCATTCCCTCGACCGGAACGATGAACCCCGTATTCGATATACAGCCTTATCTGAAACTCATTGTGCAGCCTGGTACGACTGCTGGGTCCGGCTGGATCTGGTTCCGGGTGTTTGAAAAAGACCATGAGGACAATTATGTGGATGTTTTTTTCAGCCTGTTCACGACAGGTACCACAAGCGCGGGCGAACCGGAATCTGTCGCCATGAAATTTTTTCCCAATCCTGCCCGCAATTTCCTTTTTCTTGAAAACAAAGGGCCGGAAGAACTGCACGCGCGTTTGCTGAACGCTTCGGGCGAGGAATTCCGGGAGCAGGCCGTTCCGGCCGGAGAACAGAAACAACTCGAGGTCGGGACATTGCCCGATGGCGTCTATTTCCTGCAGACAGACAAAAACCGCGTACAAAAAGTCATAATTCAAAGATAAATCCGCCGAACGTCGCTACAAATCCAATTTCAACATGAAAAATCTGATCACATTCCTGCTTTCGTGTCTTTCCATAACGGCTTTGATCGGCCAGGCGGTCAACGAAACCCGCGTCACGCTGCTGTCCAAATCTCCTGCGGACACCAAGCTGCGTTTGTCATTGACGGGTGTTGACAAGCACGCCGTGACGACACCGAAGGGCGAAGCATTCGTCATTGCATTCCCGGAGGGCACTCCGCTGCTGGAGGCAGGCAGTCCGGATCTGCCCAAATATGCAACTGCATTGATGATACCCGAATCGGGAAACATGGCCGTGGATATACTGGAAAGCGAGTATCAGGATTTTCCGAACACGCTCGTAGCGCCGTCCAAAGGCAACCTGAAACGCAACATTGACCCGGCTTCGGTGGCCTATACCTATGGCTCCGTATATGAACACGATGATTTTTACCCCGGCAAACTGGCCGACCTGAAGCAGCCTTTTGTCATGCGCGACGTGCGGGGCCAGGCGCTGTGGATATACCCGGTACAATACAACCCCGTGACAAAAGTACTCCGCGTGTACACGAGCATGACCTTGCGCATACATCATGTGGGCGGACAGGGTGAAAACGAACTGGCGACGGCTGAAAATCGCGGGCAAAGCACCGCTTTCGAGCAGATATACCGGAAATCATTCCTCAATTTTACGCCGAAAGTGCAGTCGCGCAGCGGCAGCACGCCCGAAAAAATGCTCGTGATCACGAAGCAGGATTTTCTGGAAGACCTCCAGCCCCTGGTGACCTGGAAACGCCAGATGGGCATCGAAACCGAGGTAGTTACGGTGGAGGATATCGGTTCTTCAGAGCCTTCGGCGATTTTCAATTTTGTAAAAGACTATTATCTGAACAACGGAATCACCTACCTGCTGCTGGTGGGTGACGAAAACGCCATCAAACCCGAAATGCGGCAGGACGGCGGTTCTTATTCCTGCGACAACTGCTTCGGCTATATGGAAGGCGACGACCATTTCAACGAAATCCTGGTCGGGCGCCTGCACGCCAGCAATGTGGAGCAACTGCGCATCATGGTCAACCGCAACCTGGACTATGAAAAAACGCCGCTGGCGGATCCATTGGAAGACTGGTGTGCTACGGGCATGGCTTCCACTTCGGACCAGGGCCAGGGTATCGGCGACGACAATCAGGCTGATTACGAGCAAGGCAACGAATGGAAATCCAAACACCTCGCCGACGGCTACGAAAAATACTGGGAGTTTTATGACGGCAACCAGGGCGCCATCTCCCCTACCCCAGGTGACGCAACAGCCGACCAGCCGGGCAATCCTGTGAATACCCAGCTCGTTGCCCTGATGAACGGCCGGGGTGTGAGCCTTTACAATTATACCGGCCATGGCTGGGAGCAGGGCTTGTCCAGCGGCAATTTCAACGTGGACGCCGTCGCCACCCTGCGCAACAACCATCGCTACCCGATTCTGATCTCTGTGGCCTGCTGTGCCGGCAATTTCACCAACGGCGAATGCCTCGGCGAAGCCCTGCAACGCGCCGGAAATCCCGTTACAGGCGAAGCCTGGGGCAGCATTGCCGCGTTCATGTCCAGCGACTTCCAGAGCTGGGCGCCACCCATGGAGGGTCAGGACGGTATGAATCAGTACCTGGTTGACGCCGACGGCGTGACGCTCAGACCCTCGATCGCCGGCATGCTGGCCTACGGCAACGCCCTTATGATCGCCGCTTATGCGCAGGACGGCGAACTGATGGCCGATTTCTGGAATCCTTTTGGGGAGCCGTCCACCATGCCGCGCACAAAATTGCCGCAAACCCTCGTTGCCACCCATTCCGCAGGCACGGTCATCGGAATCAGCGACTTTACGGTGTACTCCGGCGTGGAAGGCGCACTCGTGAGCCTGTACTGGCAAGGTCAGACGCTGGCCGTGGGAACCATAGAGAATGGCTCGGCGACGCTATCTTTCCCTCCGCTCGACAACATCGGCGAAATGGTGGTCACCGTTTCACAATTTAATTACACCCCTTACCAGGGAACGGTGCAAGTGGCGCCCGCTGGCACGGCATTCGTCGTAAGCCAGGGTATAAGCATCAACGATGCGGCGGGCAACAACAACCAGAAAGCCGATTTTGGAGAAGCCGTAAAACTCGATGTCACGCTTGCCAACGTAGGCGCTTTGTTTGCCAACGCCACTTCTGCAACGCTTGCCACTGCCGATAACAACGTGGTTATCACCGACAACACCGAATCTTTCGGCGATATCAACCCGAGCGGTACCGTTGCAAAGCCGGCTGCCTTTGCTTTTGCCGTGAGCGACAACGTGGAAGACGGTCATACGGTAAATTTCACGCTACATATCGAATACAACGGCACGGCAACGTACGACGCTGCGGTACCGGTAAAAATCCAGGCCCCCAAACTCGCGATCACCGGTTTCAAAATTGACTATACGCAGGGAGGAAACGGTAACGGCCGCCTCGAAAGCGGGGAAACTGCCAAGATCACCATATCCAACAAGAATACCGGCCATAGCAACAGTCCCGACGCCCAGGCGATTCTGGGCACAGACTCTCCATGGCTTACCCTGGGCAGCGACATTCCGCTTGGGCAAATCGACGCTTCCAACGGAACCAAGGACGCCGTGTTCCTCGTAACCGTAGCGCCCGATGCTCCGCAAGTGGTGACGGCCAATTTCCATTACCAGCTCAAGGCGGGCAACTATGGCCAGGAGGCCGATTACGGCCCCTTCGTGATCAACCAGATACTGGAAACCTTCGAATCACAGAATTTCTCGTCTTTCCCCTGGGTAATGTCGGGCAACAAGCCCTGGACGGTCACCTCTTCGGCGCCATATACCGGCAATTATTGCTCGCGGTCGGGCAGCATCACCCACAACCAAAAATCGGTGATGGAACTGACGATCAATGTATCAGCCGCCGGCTCCATATCCTTTGCGCGCAAAGTGAGCTGCGAAGTGGAATACGATTTTCTGCGTTTTTCCATCGACGATCAGGAGATCGAACGCTGGAGCGGCGTGCAGCCCTGGGAAGAATTCACTTACCCGGTGACGCCAGGCTTCCACAAATTTGCCTGGAGTTACGAGAAAGACGGCATTGGCAGCGCAGGTCAGGATCGCGCCTGGATAGACGAAATATCGCTGCCGCCGCATGAAATCGCCGTTGGCACGAAATTGCCGGAAAACAGCGGCCTTCAGATTGGCATTGCGCCCAATCCAACCGGCGGCATGGCGTGGCTTTCACTCGATCTACCGGATGATCAGCAAGTCAGCGTGGGAATTATCGACCTTTTGGGCAGACAGATCAGGACGGAGCAGTCGGCCGAAAGACTTTCCGCAGGGCGCCACGTCCGGCAAATCGACCTGAGCGGCATGACGCCGGGCGTGTATCTGATAGAGGTCAGGACGCCGTCCGGCGTGCAGGTGGAAAAGGTGGTTAAGCAGTGAAGCGTGCTATATCAGCATAAAAATATTTGCAGGGAGCTTGCAGCATTCAAATTAACCGCTTACGTTTGTGCCGTAATAGTACACTGATACACAATGAGCAGTCGCAACAATTATTTTGGTTTTTTCTTTTTCTATTCTTTTTGGTTTAACCGGAAAAGGAACTGCCACTATGCACCTGCGATAATATAAAATCTTGAAAATCAGCAGAAAAGGGAGTTCCTGACACAGGGGCTCCCTTTTTGTTTGCCACAAACACAACAAACATGGGAAATCTGGCAAAAATTGAATCCGCCGCACGACGCATAACTATTCAGGGCGTACGGGGAGCTTTTCATGAAATAGCGGCGCGGAAATATTTCGGCGATCACATCGAAGTAGTGCCCGCCCTGTCGTTCGACGAACTTTTTGACAAAACGGCCGACCCGCAACAAACGGACGCCGCCGTGGTCGCCATCGAGAACAGCATTGCAGGGAGTATCCTCGGCAATTACAGGCTGCTGATCAACAGCGACCTGACCATCATCGGAGAAGTGTATCTGCGCATACGGCAGAATCTCCTGGCCTTGCCCGGAGTGGCGCTCGACGATCTGCGCGAAGTACACAGCCACCCGATGGCACTGGCCCAATGCAGTAAATTTTTCAAAAGCCGGCCCCATATTCGCCTGGTCGAGTCGAGTGATACCGCCGAAAGCGCCGCGCATATCGTACGCCACCGGGCCATTCATATCGGCGCCATCGCCAGCACCCTCGCCGCTGAAATTTATGGCCTGAACGTGCTCCGTCCGGCCATCGAGACCGTTCCGCAGAATTACACACGGTTTCTCGTGGTGCGCCGCCGCAATGACGCAATGATGGTGTCCGATGCCAATAAAGTTTCCCTGTCTTTTACCCTCGCGCACGAACCCGGCAGCCTCGCGGCTCTTCTCAGGCAACTCGCCTCCCTGGGCGCCGATCTGACAAAAATCCAGTCCGTTCCGCTCATGGGCAGGCCCTGGGAATACCAGTTTATTGTCGATTTTAAAACGGCCCCTTCCAAAGCCCGGGACATAATCGAAGAATTGAAAAGCCTCACAACGGCGCTTCACGTGCTCGGGATTTACCGGGATGCCGGCCCAATGACGGAATAAGTAAATGTGCTAATGTGCTAATGTGCTAATGTTCAAAACATTGCCCATTTTATTATAGTGTTTTCAGCAGTCGCAAATAAATAAGCATAAACAATCGGGAAGCAACAAAAAACCGCAACAACGAACTATAAACCATGATCCAGCCTGCACAACGCCTCGAACTCGTCGCGGAATACTACTTCGCCGGAAAACTCCGCGAGATCGCACAAATGCAACGCGAAGGTAAACCCGTGCTCAACCTGGGTATCGGTTCGCCCGACCTCCCGCCTCATCCTTACGTTACGGCGGCGCTGCAAAACACGGCAGGCGACCCTGGAGCGCATGGCTATCAGTCGTACACCGGTATCCCGGCGCTGCGCGAAGCGTGGGCCGCCTGGTACCGGCAGTATTACGACGTCATCCGCGATCCCGGCTCGGAAATACTTCCGCTGATCGGCTCCAAAGAAGGCATCGTCCGTCTTGCCATGGCCTTTCTGGAACCCGGAGACATTGCGCTTGTGCCTAATCCGGGAGACCCGGCAGACCGGGCCGC
>JAKOXM010000343.1 GCA_029781095.1 Bacteroidota bacterium | reverse complement strand
TGATCAGCAGGACAACTGGAATAATTACCGGCCGCTTTTCCCGGTTGCGGATGGCAAACACCCTTTCTGGAGCGATTACGCGGCGATTTATGCCAACAGTCTCGTGGAAGGAGAGCGCGGAAACCTGTCTCATTTTGAAAACCTGTTTTTTGAAACAGAACGCTCGCCGGGCCGCCGGCTAAGCGCCCCGGCCAGCCGGGCCGCGCTGTTCATCATGCTGTATCGTGGTTACCCGCTGCTGCAACTTCCGTTTCAATTGCTCAATAACCTGCTTGAAATTGATGAACAGTTGTCCACGTGGCGATACCGCCACATGAATATGGTGACGCGCATGATCGGAATCCGCACCGGGACAGGCGGCTCCAGCGGACGCGACTACCTCAAGGGAGCGCTGGATAAACACTACATTTTCAGGGAGATAGCGGCGTTGTCAAGTTATCTGATCGAACGCAGACGCTTGCCGCAATTGAGCAGAGAACTCGAAGAAAGGCTTGGATTTTAATCTCTGTCAACTCCTTGCCTTCAACCAGTCGTCCGGCCCTTTCGAATTCAGGCAACCCGCCACGGTCAATCCTCCCTTCCGTGCCACCTTCACTCCATAACGGATGTCGTGTATCCCGTCTTTGCTGTGCGCGTCCGGGTTGATGCTGATGGGGATGCCCAGCCGGGTTGCTTCGGGGATCAAAGTCCAGTCGATGTCGAGCCGGTACGGGTTGGCGTTGAGTTCGATGGCAACCTTGTGCCGGACACAGGCTTCAAAAACCTGATTCCAGTCGAGCGGATAGCCTTCGCGACTCAGCAGCAGGCGCCCGGTGGGGTGGCCGAGGATGGTCGTGTACGGGTTTTCGATGGCCCTTACCACGCGCTCCGTTGCCTTTTCAAGACTCATGCGCAGGTTGGAATGCACGGAAGCGATGACAAAGTCAAATTTTTCGAGGATCGCGTCTTCGTAGTCAAGCGAGCCATCGTTCAGGATGTCACTTTCGATGCCTTTGAAAACCCGGAAAGGCGCCAGTTCGGCATTCAGAGCGTCTATTTCTTCCATCTGCGCCAGCACGCGATCCGTTTTCAGGCCGTTTGCGTAAAAAGCCGACTGGCTGTGGTCGGTGATGCCGATATAGTCGTAGCCAAGCGATTTCGCGTGGGCACACATTTCGCGAAGGCTGTGCAGGCCGTCGCTCCAGGTGGTATGTACGTGCAGGACGCCTTTGATGTCGTGGGCATCGATCAACCCCACCCCCGGCCCCTCCCCCGATGGGAGGGGTGACGCGACGTTAACCGTCGCGTCTGGCGCGACGTCACCCCTCCCATCGGGGGAGGGGCCGGGGGTGGGGTCGCGCAACTCCGGCACCACAAACGCGGTATTTGCTTTTGCAAAGACATCGGTCTCATTCTCAAGGTTTTTAAAATCCAGTCCCGGATGGGCTTTGGCGAAGGATTCCACAAATGCTGAACTACCCGTGACTTTAAACAGTTTTGACCCGAATTCGCCGGGGTCGCAGTGATGGATCAGCAGGGTGGTATTGTTTTCAAGCCGGACGCGGTATGTGTTATCTTTCTGTTCTTCCAGTATCAGGGTTTGATCGTCGAAAGCCGGGGTGAGATTGCCGGAGTAGCCTGCGAGT
>JAKOXM010000342.1 GCA_029781095.1 Bacteroidota bacterium | reverse complement strand
GATGCATACCGGTTGAGCACTTTTTTATATAAAGACAAGGATAGTAAAAACACCCGCCTTTTCGCAGGGCCGGTCTGGGATTTCAATATCGCATTCGGCAATGCAGATTATTGCAACGGAAACGCTTACCAGGGCTGGGCGATCAATTTTAACGGTGTCTGCAATCAGGATGCCTGGGTCGTTCATTTTTGGTGGCTGCGCTTGTGGAACGATAATACCTTCCGTCAACGCCTCGCCGCCCGCTGGCAGGAATTGCGCAAGGAGACGTTTACCGACGCGAAGGTGACCGGTGTGCTCGATTCTTTGGTCGGTGTGGTGCAGGAAGCCCAGGTGCGCAACTGGCAACGCTGGCCCGTGCTCAACCAATACGTATGGCCCAATCCCTTCTGTTGCGGCAGCTATGGCCAGCATGTCGATTATCTGCGCAAATGGACCATCGACCGGCTTCACTGGATGGATGGCGCAATGATTATTCTGAGCCAGGGCGTATATGAAACCAATAAATATTTCCGGACAGAGGCATTTCCCAATCCTTCAAATGATCACCTGACCTTCAAATATTACGTGCGCTACACGGATAAAGTGCTGATCAGAATCTATGATGCCGCGGGCAGGCAGATAGACGATCTCAAACCCGTGCAAAAGGTAAACGGAGAAAACCAGTTTGAATGGTCGCACGCGCTGCCGCATGGCGTTTATGTCTACACGGTATTCATCAATGATAAAAAAGAATCCGTCGGAAAATTCGTCGTGGAGAACCAGTAGTGTAGGTATTTCTTCAAAGGGCAGGGGTTACAACAGAGGGAATGCGCCGGGTTTTGCAGGAACAGATCAGCGGGAAATATAAAATAAGACAACACGCTTCACTGGCGATCCTTTGAATCAATGCTCACCGCCGACATAAGCCGGTCATAACGATCGCCAAAAGTTCTGAAATAAACAAGAATCGTGTACAAGTTGCTCGTTTCGAACGTATTGCCTTCAAATCCGTCTTCGTCAATCTGGTGTGTATCGCGATTTACGACAAGGTATTCGTAGTTGTAATACCCCTGTTTCAGCAAGGGCGACTCGCAATAATAAGCCTTGGCTTCGGGACTGTATTCCATTTTATACTCAGGCTTTAGTTGCCAGTCGGTCAGTTCGCCGAATACATATACGTCATCATCATCTTTCGGCTGATTCTGGCTGATGGAAAAGAGCACTTTGGCATAGTCGCATTGCAGGCGTGTCTGGTTGTAATTGGTATTTTCTATGGAAAAACGGCCGTTTAAATCCCCTTTAAAAACGAGGTTGCTGTTAGACCGGTCCTTGTCCGTTTCGAGCGTAACTTCATAATAATCATAGCGCTGGTTGATCGTTTTTACGCGCTCACCGCGGTATTCAAAGGTGCGCATATCGAAAAAACGCCATTCTTTACCCGCCGGAAAAACGATCTTGTCCTGGTAGTCGAACACCAGTTGATCCTCGCGCGTGCTATAGGGTCTGACCGGACCGATGGCATTGTCCCAGCGTCCGTTCTGGAGCACGAACGCTTTTACGTCATTTTGCGGGTTCGGTATTCGCATACCTCTGTGCAGCACCGTGAAATCAATTTCATGGTGCGTTTTCAATTTGCTCACGGCAACCGGGCTGACGAATTTGGCATCTACACGCCAGACAGGCTCCACAACGCAAAACCGCCGTACCAGCACCAGCCGACGGTCGTCGTCGTTGTCAAAAACCTTCAGCAGATAATTGCCCGATTTTGCCCAGCGCATATTCCGGTTCGGTAGCCCGATAGAATAATGTGTATATGGATGCAACGTATTAAAAGAGTTGTCTATGGTCGTAATGCGATCTTCAGTAAACCCGTCAATGTATTCATTATCAGTAAGATCGGAAGGCTTCCAGTCGCTGTTGCAATGTACGAAGGTGTATATGTAATCCTTGAGATCGTCGCCCAGATGATCGAATGCGAGTATCAATGTACCGTTACCCGCTTTTAACTCGAGGATCGGCAGGGTAAGCGGCGCACCTTGCAGATAAAGCTGGGCCGAACGAATGTCGTCGTCGAGCACACGGCTTTCATTGCCGGGGTTTTCACTATCCTGGGCTGCCAGCGGGAACGGTGAGAAAAAGCCAATAAGGGTGACGAAAAGAAAAGTTCGGAACGGCATGACGTATGAGCAGGTTTGTCGTATGTTCTGACGCAAAATCAACGGAGAGGTTGCCTACCACCCTTCGGGGGGCGGTGCTTCGAACTCCAGGGGTTCTCCGGTTTTGGGGTGTGTACATGTCAAACGATACGCGTGCAATTTAATTTGGTTGTCGTGCCAGGGTTTTCCGCCATATAACACATCGCCCTGGATGGGGCATCCGATAAAAGTCAGTTGCGCCCTGATTTGGTGGAATCGCCCGGTAAGCGGTTTTACCTCCAGCAGACATCGCTTTCCATTCCGTTCCAGCGTTTTATATTCAAGCCGGCAGAACTGGCTGCCGCGCGATTCCTTTTCCAGAATTAGCGCTTTCCGGCCATCCGGATCTTTTTTAAGCCAATGCGATAGCGTATTTGTTTCTGCCGGCGGGCATGATTCAACCATCGCCCGGTACACTTTTTCCACCGTCCTTTTTTCAAACTGCTCCATCAGACTGACGAGCGCCGCTTTGGTTTTTGCAAATACGAGTATCCCGCTTGCAGCCCGGTCGAGACGGTGCACGGGCCGGAGATACGGCGTCGTTTTAAGGCGTTTGGAGGCCGAACGTTCCTGCAACTGGCGGGTAAAATACATGAGCGCTTCCCGTTCGGCAGAAGGGTGGCGTTCTTTGCCGCTTTCGGATGAAAGGCCCGCGGGTTTGTTCACTACGAGCAGATAATAATCTTCAAAGAGTATTTGCATATAAAATCAGGCGCGCAATGGCCCTGCGGAATCAGCCCACCACAAAATGATATCCGACCCCTTTGATGGTAATGATCTCGATAGCCGGATCGTCGCGCAGGTAATCGCGAATCTTTGTGATGTAGACATCCAGATTTCTGGAATTGAAAAAATGATCATCGCCCCATACCTGCAGCAGGATATCTTTTCGGGCAACGGTGAAATTACGGTTTTTCACCAGTATTTTGAGCAGATCGGCTTCGCGTGCACTCAGTTTTCGCGTGGACTCGCCGATTCGCAATTCGTATTTGAGCGGCAAAAATTCGTATTTTCCGATGGAAACAGCCTGGTTTGGATCCTGATCGGCCGTTTTGTTTTGCGTGAGTGCGAGCAGGTTGTGCAGCCGGACGATGAGTTCTTCCATACTGAAAGGTTTGCGCAGGTAATCATTGCCACCCGTAGCGAAACCCCGCAAAACATCCTCGGTCTGGGTTTTGGCAGTGACAAATACGATCGGCAATGCAGGCTTTTTCCGGCGAATTTCTTCAGCCAGTGAAAACCCGTCGCGATTGGGCAGCATGACATCGAGCACACAAATATCCGGCTGAAAGCGCTCCAGAGCAGAAAGTACCTGGGCGCCGTCATCCACCATATGCACTTCAAAATGGCGGCTTTCGAGGCTTTCCCGGACAATCTTCCCGAGGAAAGGTTCGTCTTCGACGTAAAGCAGTTTTACTTTTTGCATCGGGGCAAAGTTACTCTACCACCCTGCATTCCACGCGACGGTTTTTTTGCCTGCCGGATTCCGTGGCATTGGAAACGACCGGCTTGCTTTCTCCATACCCTTTCCATGTAATCTGCGCCGTGGCTACACCGTTTGAAATCAGTGCGTTATAAACCGACAGTGCGCGTTTTTCAGAAAGTGCCCGGTTGCTCGCGTCGTCGCCGACGTTATCCGTGTGGCCGCCGATTTCCACCTTCACGCCGGTATTTTTACGCAGTACATCTGCGAGCTGCTGCAGGGCCGGGCGGGACTCTTCCCTGAGTTCGAATTCTCCGGAATCGAAAAGCAATGACGAGGCAAAGGTGTATTTTTTTTCTTTCAGCAGCGATTCCTCCATGGTCGCGCCGCCATCTTCCTCGATCATAAAATCGTCGAAGCAGTAATAGGCGATGCGCTTTGTTTTTTGCCAGAACGATTGGAGTTTTTGGTTCCGCTCATCGAATTGCATGCGTTCGTCGTCCGACATGTTGATCTTCGTGATCGCATCCGAAAAAAAGTTGCCGAACAGAAAATATTTGTACGGCTGGTCAGCCTTGAATGTGAAAGTGATCTGGCGCCATTCTCCTCCCGTCTCCACGATCTCTTCCAGATTTATCTGCGGGCGCACCGGAAAATCCACCTGGCTTTGCATGAACTCTTCGCGGGTGTTTATTTTATTGGCAGAAAAATAAAACCCGAAATTGCCGCAAAACACCGGCCGAAAACCGGCAGGAGTAGTCAGTTTGTCCTTGCCAGTAAATGAAGGCTGGCGGCCAAAGACCCGGAGCAGGTGCAACACGCCCAGTGAATCATTGGTGTATGTCCAGAAACTGATCCGGTAGGTTTTTCCTTTTTCAAGCGGTTTGCCAAGCGTCCCCTGTACCAGTTCGTGGTAATCAAAAGCGAATTGGCCGTCCTGGAAGGGATGATACATGATGAGCCCGATCATCCTGTTGCCGCTGTGCGGCGCCGGCAGAAACTGGCATCCCGTGACCGTATCGCGTATCAGCAGATCGGGCGTTTGTGACTCGAAAGTGCGCCAGCCAAGAAGACTGGTATTCACGACATCGGCATTACCTGAAAACTGGCAAGGACGCGGGACCGTTTGAAGTACGCCCGCCTGTTTGGGGGTTTGACGTTCGAAACTGCCGTTGATTACAAAATTTTGCGAAAAAAGTGGGGATGTGAAAAACAAAAAAAGGAACGGGTATCGCAGCATGTCGAGAGGTGGTTTTATTGAAGATGCTTCCATGTCAATTTCTCGTATTTATTGACAGGTGCGCGAACGATCCAGTTTGCTGCTCTTATCGACCGTTTACTGGTCGACAACCCGAAGCAAGCGTCAAAAAATATCCGCCAGCGCATCTTTCAGTACCGGGTATTTAAACTCGAAACCAGCCTTCATGATTTTTTCGGCCGAAACACGGTTGCTGTTGAGGATAACCGCCGCCATTTCACCCAAAGCAAGTCGCATGACAAAAGCGGGCCCCGGTGCAATAATGGCCGGTTGGTGCATGGCCCCGGCAATGGATTGCACGAGCTCCTTGTTCCGCACCGGATCAGGCGCAACTGCATTATAGACACCCTCTGCGGTTTCATTTTCGATCGCCCACAAAAACATCCGGCAAATATCGTCGCGATGTATCCAAGAATACCAGGCCTGCCCGTCGCCAAAGTATCCGCCGAGTCCAAAGCGCAGCGGCTTGATAAATTCGGCCAGAGCGCCGCTTTCTTTCGCGAGTACCACGCCGATGCGAAATACCACCGTGCGGATACCAAGCGCCGCAACTTCACCGGCTGCGGCTTCCCATTGACGGCAGCAATCAACCATAAAACCGGTTCCAACGGGCGCGTCAGACTCGGACATCCAGCGTTCGCCGGAATCGCCGTAGTAGCCGATGGCAGAAGCGGAGAGGTAAACCTTTGGCTTCATACCCGAGCGTAGAAATGCATTTCGCAGCGTGCCGGCACTTTGCACCCTACTGTCGATGATCAGTCGCTTGCGTGCGGGCGTCCAGCGTTTATCGGCAATACCCGCACCGGCGAGGTTGATTACGCAGTCGGCTCCTTGCAGGGCTTTTTCATCCATGGTTCCGGCTGAAGGGTCCCACGCATATTGCCCTTCCCCCCCGGGCGTGCGGGTAAGGATACGCACAACGTATTCCTTTTTGCGAAGCATATCCGACAAACGGTTACCGATAAGCCCGGTACCGCCGGCGATAAGAATGGTGTCCATAGGATCAGAATTTTCAGAATGGGAGAATTAACAGAATTGGCGGCAATGTGTTGAAATGCATCTGAAATTGCCGCATTCTGTTTACATCCCTTCAATTTCAGGCTGCCGGTATCGAAGCCAGAATTTTTGCAATACCTTGATTTCGTAGGGGAATCTGAAAAAACCCGTTCGATAGCGAAGCCTCCCGGGCAATTGAATAATGCGACGCTGTAAAGAAGATAACTTGGTATCCGACAAGGTAGGAAACCGCGCGTTCAGGACCGTTTCGAAATCGCGAATGCGACGCACCATGGCGGGTGTCAGCCAGGGAGTAAGCGGATTGCGGCGAAGATCGAATGATTCCCATTGCGGCGAAAGCCAGTCTTCCAGTGTGGCGGGAAAACTGAATCCGGCTTTTGTAATGCGTTCGTACAGATCGGAACCTTCAGTAGGTACTGGCGAATAAATGTAAATAATGATCTCAGTGTCCGGATTGATGGCTTTTACCTCTTTGATAAAAGCAATATCTTCCTCAATCTGCGCCCACACCTGTTCCGGCGAATCGGCGGGCATACCGAGCACGAAGGAGTATTCCGGGATGATGTCGAATTTTTTCATTCGGGCCGCAAAGCGGCGAATCTGTTCGCCGGTCTGTTTGCCGCCCTTGTCCATTTGCTTGAGCAGGGCATCGTTGCCTGTTTCCGCGCCGAAAAAAATCATGCGGCACCCGGCGCGGCGCATCAGTGCAAGACTCTCGTCGGAATATTGATCAACGGTATCGATACGGCCTTCGCCCCACCAGTTCATGTTCTCCTTTAGCATGAGTTTGGAGAATTCGACCGTTCGTTTTTCACTTACGAAGAAATTATTGTCGTGAAATTCTATGCTGTCGGCGCCCCATTTTTCCTGCACATATTTGACTTCCCTGTAAATATTGGCGGCAGATTTTCCGCGCCAGCGGGCTTCGTAAATGGGCACGACCGCACAAAACGAGCATTTGAACGGGCAACCCATACTGCTGTGGTAGGCCAGGGTTTTTTTACCCAAAAAAGTAGGGTTCAGGTAGCGGCGCAACGGGTAAAAGCGGTCGAGGTAGTCGTATGGAAGTTGCGGCAGGGCGTCCTGATCCAGCAGGGTTTCCTTGGTGTTTTTGATGATATCGCCTTCGGCGGTTTTCCAGATGAGGTTCGGTATGAATTCGTAAGGCGCACCCGTATCGAGTGCATCGAGCAAAGCAGGAAAAGCGTTGTCGCCCGGGCCGTATATCACGAAATCGACGAAGTCGCTTTCCATGACAACCTTGTACTGGTTGCTGGCAAAATACCCGCCCCAGATATTGATCAGTTCCGGAAAAAATTCGCGAACTTTTTTTGAAAAAGGGATGGCCTGACGCAACTGTGGTCCCGGCATCACCGTACAGGCAAAATAGCGGAATGATCCCGATTCGAGATACTGCCTGATAACAGACCAGGGATCGCGTTCAAGATTTCCGTCGACGATAACGAATTCGTGGCGGCCATAGATGGAAGCGCCTACCTGCAGTATGCTGTTTGGAATGCGGTGCTTGCTATTCGCACTCCGGGGATTGAAAAGCAGGACTTTAGCGTCCGTGGTCATGTGCTGTTATTTTTAAGCGGCGAGGATTTCCTGTCAGGTACCTATGGACGGAAAATCGCGAAGGAAGAGCCTCCGGCAGTCATTTGAAATTATTTCCGAACGAAGGTAATTCCGAGCGGGAATAAATGGCTGCCGAACGGGAATAAAGACGTGCTAAAAATGTCGTAACACTCGTTTTTGTTAACGATCTTTGAGTATTCGCTAATGAGTATTTAATCGACGTGACGTTCATAAAAACTCACGTAATTAAGATGTCTTCGCAATCGAGCGGGGGCACAAGGCAAAAAAGGAAGATTGTTTTCATTTGGTTTTGTGGGGTTTTAGTCACTGGCGCGCAATGCGTCAGTGGCTTTTTTTATGCCCTGATGCAGGTTTGTTATATTTTAAACAAATCTTAAGAATGTCTTAATCCGGCCTGAAGCCGGGCGCCTGCAGATTTGTCTCAAAATTCCGTTATGATAGAATCCACGCACCTGCACGCCATGATCGTGCACTTTCCCATCGCCCTTGTATTGGCAGGCTTTTTATCCGACATCATCGGTCTGGTCACTAAAAAAGTATTTTTTCGGCAGGCTGCCCTTTATCTTTTACTACTCGGAACAGCAGGCACTGTCGGTGCCTACCTGAGCGGTGACGCTGCCGGGGAAGGCATGGAAGAAGGCAGCCTTGGCAAGGCTCTGGAGCTCCATGAACAGGCTGCCCTGATCACACTTTGGGTGACACTCGCAGCGGCCCTGTTCCGGCTTGGCGCTGAATTTCTTAAAAATAATAACCGTGTGGTCAAAATCGTCGCCATGCTGTTGTTCGCCATGTCAACGGTAGCGGTATCCCGCACCGGTTATCTCGGTGGGCAACTGGTATACAGGCATGCGGCAGGGGTGGAACTTGGTATTCCTGATTTTCAGATCGCACCTACAGACGAATCGGCTGAAAAAGCAGGCGATTGATGTGATTTTGCACTATTTTTCGGCAATGAGAATTTTACTAGTAGAAGACGAAACCTCCATCGCCAATTTTATTCGCGACGGGCTCGAAGAAGAAGGTTTTGCCGTAGATGTGGCAGATAACGGCAAGAAAGGTCTGCAAATGGCGCTCGATTACCTGGATGAATACGACCTGATTCTGCTCGACTGGATGCTTCCCGGACTGAACGGCATTGAGATATGCCGGGCTATTCGAAAGGAAAACCAACAGGTTCCTGTCATTTTTCTGACGGCGAAAGACACCGTCGACGATGCCGTGTTCGGGCTGGAAGCCGGCGCAAACGATTATATACGCAAGCCCTTTGCGTTCGAGGAAATGCTGGCTCGCATTCGGGTGCTGTTGCGCAACCACAGCGGCGAACAAACGGTTTTCCGGTACGGAACGATCGAATTGAATGTAGAGCAGCACCGGGTCACCAGGCGTAAGCAACCCGTGGATCTGACCCAAAAAGAATTTGCGCTGCTCGAGTTTTTGCTGCGCAACAAAGGAAAAGTGGGCCGCCGTACCCGCATTATTGAGAAGGTATGGGACATTCATTTTGACCACGACACTTCGGTTATTGATGTCTATATCAATGCATTGCGGAAAAAACTGGACGATCCGGGAGCGGAATCCTTTATTCAAACAATTCGTGGCGTAGGCTATCGGATAAACGACGACAAATGAATCTGCGATTCAAAAACCGCATCGCGCTTTTTAATACGCTCGCAGTGGCCATCACTACCCTGCTTGTGTTTCTTGTCGTCTATGCCGTCGTTTATTTTACAGCCTACAGCCACCTCGATTCCGATATACGCCAGGAAAAGGATGAAGTCTTCCGTAATCTGCACGGGCAGGGCGATTCAATCATCATCAATGCCATGCCGGAATGGGAAGAAAATGAGCACAAACAGGCCGAAGTAAATCCGACTTTTTTGCAAATTCTGGACAAGCAGGGCCGGATTCTGTTCCGCTCCGCTAATTTGCAAAAAGATCACCTGCTCTACGAGCCGGACCTGAGTGCCGAAAAGTTTTTCAATATACAATTCAACAGCAAACGCATCCGGCAGGGGCAATTCCCGATATTCAATGAACAAAAACAGATCATCGGTCAACTCAACATAGGCATCTCACAGGTGGAATCCGCGCTCGTACTTTACAATCTGCGCATGACCCTTTATATCGCATTTCCACTCCTGTTGCTCGTGCTCTACTTCGCCACTTCTTTAGCCGCTTCAAAAGGTATCGCGCCGGTGAATCAACTCATTCAAACAGCAGGTCGTATCAATGATTCCAGCATCAGTACCCGCCTGCCATTGCCCGAACACCGGGATGAATTGTACCGGTTGGCCACGACGATCAATGATCTGCTGAACAGGATAGAGAGCAGCTTCCGGCGGGAGAAACAAATTACCGCCGACGTATCGCACGAACTCCGCACGCCGCTTGCCGCCATCCGCGGAACCCTCGAAGTATTGATCCGCAAGCAGCGCGAGCCACACCAATATGAAGAAAAGATCGGTCAGGTGATCCGTGAAGTAGATCGCATGCACCAGTTGCTGGAGCAACTACTGCAACTGGCCCGTCTTGAAGCCGGCAGTGTGCCGGTGCATCGCGAAGCGATTCGGCTTGCGCCGTTTTTACAAAGCCTGCAGGACAAATGGCAGACACGCCTCGATGAAAAACAAATCAGGCTCTTGTCAAGTATCCCTGAGGATGCCTGTGTAACAGCCGATAGCGCTTTCCTCGAACTGATTGTCGGCAACCTGATCGACAATGCATTAAAGTACGGTACACCCGGCGGCACGATACTATGCAACTGGGACGCCCACACACATTCGCTTACCGTGTCGGATGACGGTCCTGGCGTTTCGGATGAACAACTTTCACTTTTATTCAACCGGTTTTATCGCGCCGACAGTTCGCGAAACTCCCGGGTGCAAGGCACCGGTCTCGGTCTGTCTATCGTTAAAAAACTGACTGATTTGCAGGGAATTACGATTCATGCAGATAGCCGTGAGGGCGAAGGGATTGCTTTTACGTTACGCTTTCCGTTCTGAATTTTAAGCCAATCTTTAGAATGCCCAAAGGGTGTTTTAATGCTGGCACGGCCACCTTTGTGTTATCAAATTGATGATTCACATCCAAAATTAAACAACGAGCTTATATGAAAAAGCACTTGATGATTCCGTTTATAGCAGCTCTTTTTGCCATAACGCTTCTCGCTTCATGCGGAAGCAACTCGGATAATGCTGCCAACAACAATTTGCAGGAGCCAGCTGCAGCACAACAGGCACAGTCCGAAACCGGTCCCGGTCAAACGGCAATAACCAAAACGGAAAATGGCGAAAATGAAGAAAATGAAGTTGTTGAAAAAGGTAGCAATCAACCGGCGGCAGGTACAACCGCTGCCAGCACCAACGCCAAAACAACGATAACGAATAACATGATTACAGCCTTCACGGGTGAAACGACCGCAAGCGCCAAGTATGCGGCATATGCAAAAAAGGCGCAGGAAGAAGGATATCCGCAGATCGCTCTGTTGTTCAAAGCTGCTTCGACAGCCGAAAATATTCATGCCAACAACCACAAAGCCGTGCTGGAGGATATGGAGGTTTCTATTCCGGTTGTAAAACCACAGTTTACCGTAAAATCCACACAAGAAAACCTTCAGGATGCCATTACGGGTGAATCGTATGAGGTCAGCACCATGTATCCTGAATTTCTGACCAATGCCAAATCAGCAGGTAATCAGCTGGCGCTTATAAGCCTCAACTATGCCTATAAGACCGAGCAAAAACACAAAACAATGTATGAAAACGCGCTGAATGCCCTGCAAAACAATCAGGTAAAAACGCTGGCCGGTCAATATTATGTATGCCCTACCTGCGGCAATACTTACGAAACGACAGCGCCCAAACGCTGCGGTATTTCCATGACCGGTTCCGAACGCTTTATTAAAATAACCAACGCTTAAAAGAGCAGGCCCGAAACGAGAACCGGGCCAGGACAGGAAGATTGTTTTCATTTGGTTTTTTGGGGTTTTAGTCACTGGCGCGCAATGCGTCAGTGGCTTTTTATTTATTTGATAATCATTATTTTATAATTTAAAAAGACCTCTCCTGTTCCTACGGACAGCGCGTAAAAACCGGCAGGCACATCTTTTAAATCCAGTGATTGCGACTCACTTTTTTCGGGCAACCATGATTTCACTTTTTGCCCGGCTGTATTCCATAAATTAATCGATTCGGGCCAAAATCCCGGTGTTTCCAGCCGGATTCGATCGACTGCCGGATTGGGAAATATCTGCATCCGGAAGGCATCATCAGCCGATGCTACCTTGGTGACCAAACATCCATATGCGGCCAACTGCTGCAACAGGGATGTGCGCCGTGCCAAAATAAATGGTTTCAACCCGGCGATCGTTGTGACGCCCGGTGCGCCCGGGCCGGGTGTAATATCCTGGGCAAGGTTTTGCTCGAACTGGTTATTCGGAAAAAATTTCAGGGTATCGGCGTAAACATCCACCCGGATGAGGTCGGCCAGCGCATCGATGCGGGCGTCCATCTGGGCATTGCTGAAGTCCTGCAAAAATGCGCACAGGCGGTCGGCGAGTTGCTGCTTGAATACCGGGTCGGGCAGCAGCCGGTTCATCATCGGGCGCTGCTGCATCGGTTGCGGTATGTGTGTGAAGGGCAGGGTTTTCAGATTCTGCAAAGGAATACCCATCTGAAAATTGCCAAATGCTTCATTTACATCCCAGGTGATCCACTCAAAGCGGTCCGTGCCGGTATTGTGGTATATAAAATAATTGTGGCCGCTGCCGATGTAACTGTCCAGGTTCACGAACAGGTTATGCGCCGCCCAGTAATTGAGCCAGTTTTCCATGTTCATGTATTTGCCTACGCTGTCGATGAGTTGGGCAGGAGGTGTGTTGTTGAGGACGTTCAGAAAACGCAGCAAATCGGACCAGTCATTGGCGGTTTCGTTGGTTTTGAGTTCGTAATTGTCCTGATAAAGCGCCTGATCCCAGCCTTTCCAGGTAAGGTCGCCGTGCGGGTCACCCTTGAAAAGGTTACCGCCTTTGTTATCGAAGCGGTCTTTCAGAAAGGTTTTACCCACATCTTCCACGACCGAATAGAGCCCCCAATAGTGATCGTTGACGAACAGCCTCGCAAAAGTGGCCCTCGGCGCCGGAATGCCGTGGGCATTCAGGAAATCGAGCATCAGTTTCTCGCGCAGCAGCGTCGGGTCCTTGAAACCGTTATTGAGCACCAGTTTTTTCAGACCGTCGCAGTTCTGACTGTCCACATATTCCGCAAAATCAATGCGAAAGGGCTTTTTCTTGCCCGGGTTGTTGTAGGAGGAGTTGCCTTTGAACTTGACGCCGCAGGTTGGATAGGAAAGGCCGTCCACCGTCACATCGCAGGGCATATACACGTCGAGCGTATAATTTTGTTTCAGGCTGTCCCAGTAGCCGGTCTGGTTAAAATAGAACCTGATTTCATGCACCGCATCGGCGCCGAAAAACTGGTCGCCTTCGTTTTGGGCGGAGAGGGAAAAGGCGGCGAGAAGAAAAAAAGCGGATAAAAGGATTCGTGTCATGCGGGTTCGATTTGTTGAACCTGGGTTGGACTCTTGGGAAGAGAGAAGGTTAAATATCCACAATTTTTTCGAGAAATTCTCCCTCACTCCACACCTCCACCGTGCCCAGCGCCTGCGCCTTTTTCAATTTCGAGCCCGCCTTTTCGCCCACCACGAGAATACTCAGGTGTTTGCTTACGCCCGAAGCGAGGCTTGCTCCGGCAGCCGCAGCGCGTTTTTCGGCCTCTTCGCGGGTCATTTGAGAAAGCGTACCAGTGAACAGGATGCTTTTGCCGTAAAGCGGCCCGTCGGTGTTCAGGTCTGTTTTTTTGTCTTCGTCGGTCTGGCGGAGGTTCACTCCGAGATTTTCCATGGTTTGCAGGAGCTCGATGTTGTGTTCGTTGTGAAAAAAGTTGAACACGTTGCGCGCCAGCACAGGGCCAACATCTTTAATCGTCTGGTATTTTTCGAGGTCCCAATCCTTCAGATCGAGTACGTGTTCTACTTCAGCGGCCAGGAGCTTGGAGGCCTTCTGGCCCAGGTGATGCACGCTGAGGCTGTGCAGGAGGCGGTGGATGGGATTCTTTTTTGCTTTTTCGATCCCGGCTTTCATGTTGGCAGCCGATTTTTCGCCGAAACCTTCTAGTTGCGCCACTTTCTCGTAATCAAGCCGGTAAAGGTCGGCGATGGAATGAAGCCAGCCGAGTTTGTAGAAACGCTCGATGGTGCTTTCACCCAGGCCTTCTATGTCCATCGCGTGTTTGGAGGTGTGGAAGATCATACGCTGCACCACCTGGGCTTCACATTCGGCGTTTTCGCATCGCCAGATGGCCTCGTCGTCGGGTTTTACCAGTTCGGAGTGGCATACGGGGCAATGTTTGGGATACACCACTTCGCGCTCGGTACCGTCCCGGAGTTCGGCGAGGCTTTTTACGATGTAGGGGATCACGTCGCCGGCGCGTTCCACGAGCACCTGATCGCCGATACGGATGTCTTTGGCACGGATGAATTCTTCGTTGTGCAGGCTCACGTTTTGCACCGTCACGCCGGCCAATGCCACGGGTTCGAGTTTGGCGACGGGTGTGATGGCGCCCGTTTTGCCGACCTGGAATTCGACGTCGCGCAAGCGCGTGGTGGCCTGTCGTGCCTTGAACTTGAATGCAATTGCCCAGCGCGGGTGATGGCTGGTGTAGCCGCATTGCGCCTGCAATTCGAGGCTGTTGACCTTGATTACCATGCCGTCGATCTCGTAGGGGTACTCGTCGCGGAAATCCTGCCAGGCCTGGCAGAACGCGATGACCTCGGCGATGTTGCGACAGGTTTTGGTCTCTTCAAGGTGATTGCCGGGTTCGGGTTTGTGCAGCGGCACTTTGAAACCCAGTTCGCGCAGCAGGTGGATGCTTTCGTCGTGGGTGACGAATTTTTCCAGCATGTTGTTGTCCTGGGCATCCACGGCATAGCCAAGCTGGTACAGGAATGCCTCCAGGCCGCGGGCGGCGGCTTCGCGGGGGTCTTTCATACGCAAGCCCCCCGTGGCAGCATTGCGCGGGTTGGCGAACAGGGGCTCGCCCGCTTCCTGCCGTTTTTTATTGATTTTTTCGAAAAAGTCTTTGCGCATCAGCGCTTCGCCGCGCAGCTCCGCTTTAAAAATGCCATATTTTGAAAAAGCGGCCTGCAGCGGCACCGTACGCAGCGTGCGTATGTTGGCCGAAATATCGTCGCCTACTTGTCCGTTGCCTCGCGTGGCTGCCCGCACGAGGCGGTCGTTTTCGTATACCAGCGCGATGGTGCCGCCGTCGAATTTTGGTTCCACGCAGTACTCCACCTCCATTTCAGCGGGGAGTTTGCACAGTTTTTTCACCTGCTCGTCGAAATCATTGAGGTCTTCGGCATTGTACGAGTTGTCGAGCGACAGCATGGGCGTCAGGTGGGCGACCTGGGCAAAACTTTCGGTCAGGTCTTTCCCGACGCGCAGGGTGGGAGATTCCGGTGTAATGAATTCCGGGTACGCATCTTCGATTGTTTCGAGCTGCTTGTACAACTGGTCGTATTCAAAATCGCTCAAAACAGGGTCGTTTTGCACGTAATAGCGCCATTCGTGGTATCGGATTACCCTGCGCAGGTCTTCAGCGCGCTGTTCGGCATTTTCTTCAAGCAAATCGGCCTGCGGCGTGTACAGCAGTTTTTTGGAAAGATCGTAAAGGTTGCGTTGTTCGGCTGCAGAATACATCAGCTAATGTTAACTAGGAACTAGTGACAAATGAAAACCCGCCGAAGTAATCGCCAAGGCGGGCAAAAATGATGAAATGGCGAGTTGACGTATTATCTCACATCTTTTTCAGCGCCACCTCCGCCACTTCAATGGCTTTGGACAGGTTGTCGTGCGGCGTATCCATACAATTCAGTGCTATACTGAGCACTGAATGTCCTTTTTTCACCAATAAAGTAACAGTGGTGTTGCTCCACAAGGCTCCTTCGCCGACGCCTTCAACGTCTTCGTCATAGGTATCGCGCCGGTCGCGTTTGAGCATATCGAATTGCATGCGGGCGTGTTCGTCGGAACCGTAGCTGAACACCTGCAAGATGAGACTGTTTTGCGGGTCAAGATATCCGCCGGCATTATCTTTCTCATTGGCGCTTTCCCGTTCTTTCCAGTCGGGTTTGTTCCAGGTGCGCAGACAAAATGCCTGGTCGGGCAAGGTACGACTGTTGAGCACATCACCCTTGGGGTCGACACCGAACAATTCTACCACGTCGGCATCGCTGACCAATTCGCAACCGTGGTTTTTCCAGTTGACAACCCGGTATCCGGCCCAGTCGATCGAATCCTTTGCCGCCCTGGCTGCGGCTTCGGCAGCCTGTTTCCGGGCTTCCCGGTCGCAGGACGACATCAAAAACGGCAAAACAAAAACGAGAGCGGCAAAACGTATCATGGCAACCGATATTTGAGTATCCGGATTTTTGGTTAAAGGTCTTTAATGCGGGTGGCTTAAAGGGGTAAAATACACGTTTTTTTCAAAAAGCGGGCAAAGATAGCAGGAGATTTGGTGTTGAATACCCTCAGTTCGGGATCGAAAATCGAAAAAATATACCTGCCGGTTTCATGGCATATACCTTGATTCCGAATTTCTTTCTGCCTCTTGGCAGAGCAGGCGGAGAAAAATTCGCACATTTGCCCGCGCCCAAATTCGCGCCTTCCCGGAGAACCAGCACTTAATTCACCTTTTTGTTTCATAAAACGACCTTTATGGCAGAACAGAAACTCGAAATCTGGGGACACCCGCGCGGCCTGGCGCTCCTGTTTTTCACTGAAATGTGGGAGCGCTTCAGCTACTACGGCATGCGGGCTATTTTCTCCCTTTACATGATCAACGCCCTGCTTTTTTCAAAAGCAAGAGCCTCGGAAATTTATGGAAGTTATACCGGCCTCGTCTACCTCACCCCGTTGATCGGCGGTTATGTGGCTGACAGGTACTGGGGTAACCGGAAATCCATTGTGACCGGTGGTCTGCTCATGGCGTTGGGTCAGTTTTTGATGTTTGGCAGCGGCCTGATGTATCAAAATGTAGACCTCGCCACTTCGCTTATGTGGGCTGGCCTTGTATTTTTGATTCTGGGCAACGGTTTCTTCAAGCCCAATATTTCCTCCATGATCGGTCAGATGTATTCGGAAGGAGATAAACGCCGCGACGCCGCCTATACCATTTTTTATATGGGTATCAACCTCGGAGCGTTCATTGCACCCTTGGTGTGCGGTTTTGTCGGTGATACCGGCCGCCCCGAAGATTTCAAATGGGGCTTTTTTGCGGCAGGCGTAGGTATGATCCTCGGCACTATTTTGTTCCAGACGCAGAAAGACAAATATGTGATCACGCCTGACGGAAAACCCATCGGCGCCGAACCAAACCAGGCCGTTCAGGCGGGAGCCGACGCCGGCTCCGGTGGTCTTGGCACCAAACAACTTCTGACGGGTCTCGGCTTGTTGGTGGCCGGTTTTCTGGTTTTCTGGAAGGTGCTTAATTTCGATGTAATCGGTTCGCTGATATACGCCGCTACCATTGCGATGTGCGTCATGATTATTACCGACCCTTCGCTGACAAAAGTGGAGCGCGACCGTATTCTGGTAATTTATGTTTCGGCATTCTTTGTCGTTTTCTTCTGGGCGGCATTCGAGCAAGCCGGCGCTTCACTGACGTTCTTTGCGCAGGAACAAACCAACCGCGATCTATTCGGCGCCATCGTGCCGGCCAGTTATTTCCAATCCGTGAACGCTGTGGCGGTTGTGCTCCTCGCGCCAATCACGGCAGCAATCTGGGTAGCTCTGGCAAAACGCAAATCCGAACCGAATTCGCTCATAAAGCAATCTCTCGGCCTGATGATCCTGGCCCTTGGCTATGTTGTCATCGCCATAGGTGTAAAAGGAGTCGGTCTGGGTGTAAAAGTGAGTATGTTCTGGCTGATAGCCTTGTACGTGATCCATACGATTGGCGAGCTGTGCCTTTCGCCCATCGGTCTGTCCCTGGTGTCCAAACTTTCTCCGATGCGCTTCGTATCCCTGTTATTCGGCGTATGGTTTCTGGCGAATTCAGTAGCCAACAAGGCTGCCGGGCAACTGAGCGGTCTGTATCCCCCGTCAGGGGCAGAATACAAACTGGCTGCCGACAATAATATCGACACAGACACGTACAGGGGCCTCCTGGAGGGAAGCATACAAGCTACTCCCGAGCAGCTGGCCATGGCAAAAGAGAAACAGCTGCCCATGAAATACCCTGTATTCCTTGGCAACCCGGTAAAAGACCTTTACCAGTTTTTTATGCTTTTCGTTGCCATGTCGGGCGTTGCAGGGCTTATTCTTTTCGGCCTTTCCTTTCCGCTGAAAAAAATGATGCACGGGGCAGACTGACGAAGCAATCATCTGAATGCTCCTGAATCTTCAAAAACAGGGGCTTTTCAGCATTTTCACAAGAATAACCCTGCGCGTGTGATCACCTGCAGGGTTATTTTTTTGCCAAAAAACGCGTAATTGATATGCGGCTTTTGCATATTGCCATCAACGCTTACCTTTGAAGCCCAACCCCTACCGCCGACGCAGGCGTCATCAATTTACAACCAACAAGGCTGAACCATGAACTTAAAACTACTCCGCCTCTCTCTTTTTGTATTTTTCCTCCCTTTGCTCCAGACGGCAAACGCTCAATGCGAATACACCCTCCAGATGTTCGATTCCTTCGGTGACGGCTGGAATGGTGGCTCTCTAAAGATCACAAGCGGCACGACCGTGTACAATTTTGCCCTCAACAACATCGACGATGATGGTATCGACAGCATCGTGACGTTTGTCGTGACCAACGGAGTGCCCCTGAATCTTTCATGGACGCCGGGTTTTTTCGATTCGGAAGTATCCTTTATCCTGTTCGATTACGACGGCAATATCGTCTACCAGGATCTGTTTCCGAGCCAGGGGAATTTGTTTTCCGGGTTTGGGTTCTGCCCGGACTGCCTGAAACCAATCAAGGCAAGGGTCGAGAACGTATACGATACTTATGCCAAATTGCGCTGGACGCCGGTGAGCCTGTCGCCTGCCCTCGGCTGGTGGGTGATATACGGTCCCAAAGGATTCGTGCCCGGCCCGGGCGTAGGTGATACGGTGTATGTGACGACTCCGAAAGTGACACTGACAGGTCTGTCAAAGAAAACTGATTATGATTTTTACCTGACCGAACAATGTGACAGCACCAACACAAGCGGCATGATCGGGCCCTACTCATTCCAGACATACTGGTCGGACGATGTGGGTATATCCGCCGTCTTAACACCTGTCAGCGGCTGCGATCTCGGGGTGGAAACCGTGACAATCAAAATGCAAAATTACGGCGCCCATCCGCAATCGCTGATTCCTTTCCGCTTCACGGTAAACGGAATAGATGCAGGGGTGCCGCAGCCGCAGGACGGCTTTTACACCGGTGTACTCGGAAAAGACAGCCTGACAACCATCGAATTCGAAACCATGTACGACTTTTCCGAGCCTGGCGAATACCTGATCAAAGTATTCACCCAAATGACCGGCGACGAAGACATGGCCAACGATACGTTCTACTACCGCATCGTCAACCGCCTCATTACACCCTATTACCAGGATTTCGAAACCTGGGAAGGCGGTTGGTACGTGGATACGATCAGCAAGGTACCGTCGTGGGAATTCGGCACACCGGAAGGGACTATCATTACCGCTGCAGCCAGCGGAAAAAATGCCTGGGTAACCAACCTCGACGGCAATTACAACAACCTGGAAAATTCCTATCTGAATTCTCCCTGCTTCGACTTTTCTGATTTGACCCAAGACCCGGTGATCGAGTTCGCTATCAATTATTCCACTGAACTGAGCTTCGACGGCGGCTATCTTGAAATGTCCACCGACGATGGTCAAAACTGGAATAAAGTCGGCGCCATAGGCGAAGGGCTCAACTGGTACACCTTTAACAATACCTTCCTCGGCCTTGGCGACGTCTGGGCAGGCCAAAGCAACGGCTGGCAAAAAGCGCGTATCAAACTGACCGGTTCTTCCGGCAAAAGCAATGTCAAATTGCGCTTCTTTTTTGGAGCCGACAACTTCGTTACATTTGAAGGAATGGGCGTAGACGACATCAAAATATACGTCCCGCTTGCCCACGACCTCGCCGGACTGAGTGCTACTACGGACGGACAGAACAATGAGTGCGGACTGGCACAGGATACCGTAAGATTCACTTTTACAAACTTTGGAACGCAACCTCAGTCGTTTTTCCAGGTGGGCTACTCCGTAAACGGCGGCGCGCCTGTTATCGAGAATGTCACGGCTACCGTCCAGCCGGATCAAAACTTTACCTACACATTTGCCACGACTTTTGACAGCCGCGACAGCAAATCCGATATAATATGCTGGACCACGCTCCCGGACGAGCAAAACCTCGTGAATGATACGGCCTATTATACCGTGAATCACCTGCCCAGGCCCGTGCCTTTTCAGGAAAACTTCGAATCACAGGTATTGCCCCAGGGCTGGACCTTCACCGGATTCCCGTTTGTTACCAACTTCAATGGCAATTCCTCCTACGTACTGGAAACAAATATGTGGGGAGGCAGCCCGAGCTTTACATTTGACATACCGCGTTATGGCCTGATCAGTGCCAACGATTCTCTGACCTTCGACTATCGTATTACCGATTTTGGAAGCGGCGGTTCCATCCCCACCGTGATTTCCGGTGGGACTAAAATCGAAGTCCAGATTTCTACCAATTGCCAGTCTTATCAAACCCTGTATACGATCAACCTGATCACGCATGTGCCGTCGATCAATATGAAAAAGATAAAACTCGGTCTCGGCGCCTATGCGGGAAAAGCGATCAAGATTCGATTCAAAGGGACCTGGACGACCGGCGATTTCTATTTCGATCTGGATAATATCAACCTGCGTGCCTGTGCTACCGACATGAACCTGACCCCGACAGTCGTGCCCTCTACAAATGGCCAAAACGGAACCGCCACCGTCAACGTCGGGCTCGGCAATCCGCCTTATACCTATCTGTGGAGCAACGGCGCGACGACGAAAACGGTCACGGGATTACCCGTAGGCCCGATCACAGTCACGGTTACCGATGCACTCGGATGTACGGACGAACTCACGATCAACATCGGCACCACGGCCGCTCAGGAAATTGAAGGCATGACCGCGCTCTCGCTCCGTCCCAACCCCACTTCGGGCTTCACGACCCTGAATATTACTTTCGATCGCGCAGTGGATCTGCACGTGGAAATCGTGAACCTGCTCGGACAACAGCTGTGGGAGGCCAATTCGTCAAGAAGCACCGACTTTTACGAAACCGTCGATTTGAGTAATTATCCCGACGGGCTTTATCTCGTTCGCCTCACGGTGGATGGTCAGGTGTTGACAAAAAAACTGGTCAAAAGCAGATAATTCATCAAAGGAGCCCTGATTTGTATGTGTGCCCTGCGGCAGTTTGTCGCAGGGCACATTTTTTTAAAACAAGGTCAACTGCTCGCTCCGGGGCAATAACTGGAAAGATCGCCTGTGATATGGCGTGATGCCGTGTCGCCGGATTGCCTCCCGGTGTACTTCCGTCGGATATCCTTTATTCAGGTCCCAGCCGTATTGCGGATATGCTTCGTGTAATTGCTGCATCAAGGAATCCCGGTGGGTTTTTGCCAAAACCGATGCCGCCGCTATGGAAGCGTACTTGCCGTCGCCCTTTACGACGCATAAATGCGGTACGGCAGCGTAAGCGGTGAACCGGTTGCCGTCTACAAGGATAAAATCCGGCGCCTGCTTCAATGCATCCAGCGCACGGTGCATAGCCAGAAATGAAGATTTCAGGATATTGATCCGGTCGATTTCGGGAGCATCCACCTGCGCAACCGCCCATGCTAATGCCTCTTTCTCGATCACTTCCCGCAACAAATCGCGCTGCGTTTCGGTCATTTGCTTGGAGTCATTGAGCAGGGGATGTGTAAAATGTTTTGGCAAAATGACGGCCGCCGCAAAGACAGGCCCTGCAAGGCATCCGCGGCCGGCTTCGTCGCAGCCGGCTTCCGCAAGATCGTGTGCGTGAAAAGGTAGCAGTGCCATAATGCGGTAAAAGTAATCCGGAACTGTGTTTGAAAAACAACTTCTAAACCTACTTTTGAGCCAAATTCAAGACAATGTATCCCGGCAACAACCCGAACGAAGCGGTTAATATCCTTGACCTGCATTTCATACCGCTGCTCACGGAACAACAGGTACAGGCGCGCGTACACGAGATCGGAGCAGCTCTTACTGCGCGCTTTCCAGACCAAAAACCCTTGTTTATCAGTATATTAAGTGGCGCTTTTGTTTTTGCTTCCGATCTGATCAGGGCCTTCAAAAGCGATTGCGAAGTGGGATTTGTCAAACTCTCTTCCTACACCGGGACACGGTCGTCAGGCGCTATTCAGACGGTGATGGGCCTTGAAAAGGATTTGCGGGGACGTCATGTCATAGTTGTGGAAGATATCGTGGATACCGGTCGTACCCTTCATTTTTTCCTGAATCAGTTGCAGTTACAAGAACCTGCTTCCATCTGTACGGTAACTTTTTTGCGCAAACCCGAAGCGGCGGCCTTCCCCGTCCAGGTTGATTACGTCGGCTTCGACATTGAAGATAAATTCGTGGTCGGATATGGGCTCGATTACGAGGGTTTGGGGCGAAACCTGCCCGGCGTTTATCAGTTGTCCGAACAGGGTTAAAAAACCATACCTGTTGCGGTGCGGCTTTGATCGGGAAAAGGGCTTTTATGACCAAAGTCTTCTATTTCAATTACTTACGGCTGTTGCCAGAACGCCGTCCCGGACCAACAAATCGATGTACGCCCTGGCGCCTTTTTTATTCGGGTGCATAAAATCGCCAAAATCGGCGGGATCGCCCAACGCATTCCGATAGTCGCGCACCGGCAAGCCCGTTGCCTGCATAACATTCGTTTTTAGCAGGTCAAGGTTTTTTACCTGCCC
>JAKOXM010000123.1 GCA_029781095.1 Bacteroidota bacterium | reverse complement strand
AGGTGCTGTCACGCACGGGGCGGTCGAACATATTGTCCATGAACGTCCATGCACGCAGACCGCCTTCGGGGATTTCGTTGCGGATAAAAGCCACCGCAAAAGCATCGGCTGCTCCCTGCTGCATCCGGATGGCTACCGTAAGCCGGTATTTTTTGCCCGCGTATTCGCTAAGATCCATGCGTTGCGACCAGACGGAAAAGGAGGAGGGAGTGAGAGGCGGCTCGGGGTCGCTTTGTGCGGAGAGGGAAAGGGCGAAAAAAAGGAAAGAAAGGGCGACAAACGTTTTCATAATAATTTTGGGTAAATGTATGATATGCAATGCTTTATCGGTTAAATGAAAATTCATTCACCCAATGAAACCCGCGGTTGGTCAGCAGGAATTTTTGCGCGTCGTGGCGTTTCAAATGTACGACCAAAGTGTCTTTTTGCAAAATTCAGCGCAAGATCAGCGCACCGGGCGCCGGCTGCGAACAGGAGAAAAAAGTCTTCGTTGTATCGCGGCGTGGATGCATGTCGATCCGGTGCGCCGGCGTATCCACATCAAAAACCCAGCAAATGTTTAATGTTCGGGACGGCGGGAAATATCGCCGGAAGCATCCCTCGTCCGCGACCATGGTAACCGGAAAGGGGAACAGGTTCAGGACAGAAAACAATGTGAAAAACCGGAAAACCGGTTTTTGACAAATGTCCGGGAGGCGCGTTGATTCATTTGATTTTTCATAATTGCAGCACCTTTTTCCCAAAGAGATTCGTAATGCTAACTTTCAGTTGGCGGGTAGTCAAAGTTGCCAACCGGAGGTTGGCGAGTAGCCAAAGTTGCCAACCGGAGGTTGGCGTTACTAGTTGTACAGGTACATGGAGCGATTCCGGTCCAGTTCCCTGAAATACGGATCCTTCAAATCCTTGATAAAGTAGATCGCTTCACCGGTACTTTTCATTTCCGGCCCCAGTCGCTTGTCGACATTCTGGAATTTGTCGAAGGAGAACACCGGTATTTTCATGGCGTAGCCCGTCATTTTATTTTCCATGTCAAAGTCTTTGAGTTTGTGCGTGCCGAGCATCACCTTGGTGGCGATGTTCAGAAAAGGCACCCCGTAGGCTTTGGCAATGAAAGGCGTGGTGCGTGAAGCACGCGGGTTGGCCTCGATAACGTACACCTGATCGTCCTTTATCGCAAACTGAATATTAATCAACCCTTTGATATTCAGCGCTCTGGCAATTTTCTCGGCATGCTCGCACATCTGCTGGATGACGATGGGACCGAGGGAGTAAGGCGGCAACACGGCCGAGGAGTCGCCTGAGTGGATACCGGCCGGCTCGATGTGTTCCATGATGCCCATGATGTGGATGTCGTCGCCGTCGAAAATGGCGTCGATCTCGGCTTCCTTGGCCCGTTCGAGAAACTGATCGATCAACACCTTGTTGTCAGGCAGGTGCTTGAATATGGAAAGCACCTGGCGTTCGAGTTCGTGGTCGTTGATCACAATTTTCATGCGCTGGCCGCCGAGTACGTAGGAAGGCCGCACCAGCAAGGGGTATGGAATGCGTTTGGCGATATCGAGCGCGGCATCCACGTCGTGTGCCACGCCGTACTTTGGATACGGGATGTCGAGTTCTTTCAGCAGATCGGAGAAGCGGCCGCGGTCCTCGGCAATGTCCATGTCGTTGAAGGATGTGCCGATGATGTTCCAGCCTTTTTTGTGCAGGTGTTCGGCCAGTTTGAGGGCCGTCTGGCCGCCGAGTTGCACGATGACGCCTTCCGGTTTTTCGTGTTCCAGGATTTCTTCAAGGTGTTCCCAGTACACGGGCTCGAAGTAAAGTTTATCGGCAATATCGAAGTCCGTAGAAACCGTTTCAGGGTTGCAGTTGACCATAATAGCCTCGAATCCAACCTCTTTTGCGGCGAGGATGCCGTGCACGCAGCAATAATCGAATTCGATGCCCTGCCCGATCCGGTTGGGCCCGGAGCCGAGCACCACCACTTTCTTCTTGTCCGTTACGATGCTTTCGTTTTTGTCGTCGAAAGTGGAATAGAAGTAATTTGTTTTGCTTTCAAACTCGGCGGCGCAGGTGTCCACCATTTTATACACCCTTCGAATGCCGCGTTTTTTGCGTTCGGCCGTCACGAACTTTTCATCCACGCGGAGCAACCACGCGATTTGGGCGTCCGAGTAGCCGTTCTTTTTCAGTTCGATAAAAAAATCGGTCGGGATGTCGTCCGGCACGTTGAAGCGCAGGAGTTTTTCCTCCATTTTCACGAGGTTCTTGATCTGGCCGATAAACCAGGGATCGATACCGGTGAATTTCTGCACGGTTTTGGACGGAATGCCGAGTCGCAGCGCGTCCTTCACGCGGTAGATGCGATCGTCGGATACTTTTTCCAGCCGCTCCATGATGTCGTCGGTGCGCAGCCATTCCTTCCGGTCGGCGCCAAGTCCCGTGCGATTGTTTTCCTGGCTCTGACAAGCTTTTTGCAGGGCTTCGTTGAAGCTGCGGCCGATGGCCATGACCTCGCCCACGGATTTCATTTGCAGTCCGAGTCGATGGTCGGCGCCCTGGAACTTGTCGAAATTCCAGCGCGGCATTTTTACGATCACGTAGTCGAGCGTAGGCTCGAAATAGGCCGAGGTCGTCTTGGTGATCTGGTTCTTCAGTTCGTCGAGCGTGTATCCGATGGCGAGTTTGGCGGCAATTTTGGCAATCGGGTAACCTGTGGCCTTGGAAGCCAGCGCGGAAGAACGCGACACGCGCGGGTTGACTTCGATGGCAATAAGTTGCTCGTTTTCAGGATTTTGAGCAAACTGTACATTACAGCCTCCGGCGAAGTTGCCGAGTGCCCGCATGATCATGATCGCCTGGTTGCGCATGTCCTGATAGGCGGTGTCGGAGAGCGTCATCGCCGGGGCCACGGTGATACTGTCGCCCGTGTGGATGCCCATCGGGTCGAGGTTTTCCACCGTACAGATGATCACCACATTGTCGATGGCGTCGCGCAACAGTTCGAGTTCGAATTCTTTCCAGCCGAGCACGGCTTTTTCCACCAGCACTTCGTGGGTCGGCGATGCGTTGAGTCCGTGTTTGAGGGCCTCGTCAAAATCTTCGTCTTTCATCACAAAGCCGCCGCCCGTGCCGCCGAGTGTATAGGATGGGCGGATCACCAGCGGGAAACCGATTTTTTGCGCTGCTTCTTTGCCTTCGAGGTATGAGTTGGCGATGAAGGAAGGCGCCACACTGAGCCCGAGGTCGACCACCAGTTTTTTAAATGCTTCGCGGTTTTCGGTCGTTTCGATGGCGGCAGTGTCCACGCCGATCATGCGGACGCCATATTTCTCCCAGATGCCGAGTTTTTCGCATTCGATGGCGAGGTTGAGCGCCGTCTGGCCGCCCATGGTCGGCAAAACCGCATCTATAGCCGGTAATTCGATGTCTTCCTGGTGCTCCTGCAAAATCTGTTCGATACATTCCGGCGTAAGCGGACGCAGGTAAACGTAATCGGCCGTCACCGGATCGGTCATGATCGTAGCCGGGTTGGAATTGATGAGGGCAACCTTGATGCCCTCTTCGCGCAGGCTGCGGCTGGCCTGTGAGCCGGAATAATCGAATTCGCAGGCCTGGCCGATGATAATGGGGCCGGAGCCGATAATGAGAACGGATTGGATGCTGTTGTCTCGTGGCATGTTTGCAGTGTAACGGGTTTCGGGTTTTCTGGTTGCGGGTTCCGGGTTGGTGTATTCTACCAGACATTTTCCACGCAAAGGCGCAAAAGCAAAAAACGCAAAGTCGCAAAATATGAAATTTCAATGCTTTGCGTCTTTGCGAAAACTTTGCGTCTTGGCGTGAAATTAAATGTCCGGCAAAATAGTATCCGGATTAAAAAAATGCCGGAATCCGGTTAAAAACCAGATTCCGGCATTTCCGAAGTGAGTGACGAGGTGTTCGTTTTTTCATTTCGGGAGGCAAAGGTAGAGAAAACGCAAAGAGATATGGAAAGAATTTTAAAATTCTGTGCGCGTTGAAAAATTATAGTGCGGTTGCGTTGCCAAATTGTTTTCACCACGACGACAGGACGGAACACCATGTGGTTTAACCGGTTGACTTCCTTTCCCGTTGTGTTCCGTCGTGTCGTCGTGGTCCTGATTAACCCCGGCTATCACGTCTGAATAGGAGAAAAACAAAAGTTTTAGCAATACTTTTGCATAGGCTCAAGTACTTCAACCCGATCCATTGAATTCTTTTTTTCCCATCTGACACCCGCAATGCCTGAAATCTACATCTCTTACGCCTGGAAAGACCGCGAACAAGCACAGGACGACAGCCGCGAGCACATCGTCGATCAATTTTGCGATGCCTGTAAAAAACGCGGATATACGGTACTGCGCGACAAAACCACACTCACCTATCGCGACAGCATCGAAAATTTCATGCGCCGGATCGGCGCCGGCAAATACGTGCTGGTGGTAGTGAGCGACAAATACCTGTTCTCGGAGTACTGCATGTTCGAGGCCGTGAAACTGCTCGCGCACGAGCGCTTTGAGGAACGCGTTTTCCCCATTGTTTTACCTGAATCCAACGTGTTCAACGCTGAAAAATCGCTCGATTACAAAGTACACTGGCAGGACAAACTACAGGCTTTTTCGCGCAAACTGGACGCTATTGGGCGCAGTTCGGGTCTGGCGGAAATGCTGCTGAAAGAACGGGACTACAAGGAAATCGACGAAAATGTGCTCCAGTTCATCACGCGTATTGCCAAAATGAACGTCTTGCCCCCCAAGGCGCTCCTCGACAACGGGTTCAAGGACATTTTCGCCGCGCTGGAAAGACAGATTGCCAAAGACAACCCTCCGGAGCCGAAAAAACCGGCAGGGAAAAGCCAGCCGAACCTCAAAGAGCCCGCTTTCCCGAAATTCGACCTGCGAAACAAGGACAGGTTCCGTTTCGAGCACGCCCTGCGCCCTGCACAGACCAAAACGGTGGTCTCAAGATTCCCCGCTTCATTAAACATAGTTGCCGAAAAAGGACAGGGCCGCCGCCGTTTTATCGAAGACCTCGTGTCTTGCGGCATAACGGAGGAGCATATCAGGCTGGTGCACATCAAACTGCCCGTTTTTCTGAACAACTGGGATGCTTTTTTACAGGAAATAGCCCGGCAAGCGGAGGTAAGCCTAACGGAACGGTACGAGGATTTTCGATCGTACATACCGAACGCCATCATATCGGGCATCACCGGGAAGGACCTCGTGGAACTGATCCGGGAAAGCGCCGTCAAACACCAACGACCCGTGTTGTTTATACTCGAAAACCTCGAGATCTTTTTCGACGACCCCAGGGATATGGACGCGGCTTTCGGCATCGGCTTTTTGCAAAAACTCAACGCCTTGAAAAACACAAATTTCTGTACCCTGCTGGTGTCTTCGCACCGCCCGGTGAACCACTCTGTGTTCCGGGGTGTGTCATCGCCGCTGACCCTCGACGAGATCAGGCTCAATCTGCTCTCCGACGAAAACCTGCGCGACGAAATCCTCCGGCGTATGCCTGAGATAGCCGACGACGCCCGCCTGTACCTCCAGGAACAACTCGAACCCGACCCGAACCACACCTACCGCTTGCTTGAAGAACTGCTGAACGAACTCGAAGGACAACCCAAAGCCGACCGAAAGGACATCAAGCGGATGCTGATCGATAAACGCCAAAAAATGATGGGTAATGGAAGAAAATGAAGTAGTAAAGCCGAAAGGTGTATGGGAGATGTTGCGATGGTTGGTGTATGAGCCGGAATTGCTCAAAAGTTATTCTGATTCTATAAAAGATTGGAAATCAAGGTTTAGAGCCTTGTTGAGTCCGATGGGATTGATTGCTTTGATCTCAATATCAGTTTACCTCGCATTTGGTATCATAATAGCCGGATTTGATTTACCATCCTATTTTCCAAAACAATTCAAACCGGAATTACAGGAAGTCTGGCATGGATCTTTTTTTGAGAAATGGCTGGCTTATTGCTCAACTACTTTTAAGAAGTATTTGATAGATATAATAATTTATTTGGCTGTCGGTATAGTGGTTGGCTTAACTGGTGGTTTGGCAATCGGTTTGGCATACGGTCTGGCATTCGGATTGGCGTTTGGTTTGGCAGTTAGTTTGGTATACGGTTTTGCGCAAGGTTTAGCATTCGGTTTGGCGTACGGTTTTGCCGTTGGTTTAGCGTACGGTTTGGTGGTCAGTTTGGTATTCGGATTGGCGGTCGGTTTGGCGTACAGTTTGGTGTATGGTTTGACGTTCGGCTTGGCGTTTTTTATAAATTGGATCATTTTTGATTACCGCTTGTATTCCTATACGTGGTATTCGGTGAAATGTATTTTGGGAAAGTATTCGCTGGTGAAAAATCCACACCTACATGACGGAGTGATTGGATTTCCTATTTGGGGGATGGCAGAGCAATTTCAAAAAGAAGCATTTGAAGATCCCGAGAAAGGCACAGAATTCACAGGTTTTCTATTTACAAGTAGACGAATACTACAATATCCTCTGGCATATCAAATTAGACTGGCAAGTACAGCCGGGCATTGGAGGAAAAATCGATTGGACCCATTCGCAATAAAGAACTACCCATTCCCCTCGATAGAATACTCGAGCATGATGGTAAAAGATGAATGGGTTTTCTTCCAAACTTCAAGAACTGAGAAACTCTTCTCTCCACCTAATCCAGACTGGTACACCCAACTCGAATCCACCCGCACCCACCTCTCTGACTTCGAACAGGAAAGCAACGTCCAGATCCGCGTGCGGTACTTCCGGACTTTCCGGGAAGAATTGAATAAACTCTACGACCTCGCGCTGCGTCAGCCGCCCGAGTGGAACGAATACTTCGTCAAAGCGCTCGAGCTCTGGAAAAAATCTGCGGCCGACAAACTCCGAGACCTCGAACTGGAAGCCGCCGCCGAGGAGCCCATCGCCGCCAATATCTACCGGGGTGGTGAAAAACTGAAACCCGAGGATAAGGAACTCTTCCTCGGCCGTGCCGACCTCCGCGACGCTTTCAAAAAACGGGTAGTCACGGCCGTGCAAATGCCTTTGTTCTTTGTGCAGGGGCAGCGCCGCGTGGGCAAAAGTTCGCTCATCGCCTTTTTGCCTTCTTTCCTCGACAGGGGCTTCACGGTGGTGTCCTTCGATATGCAGGAGCACCCCGGCCTTACACTTCGTGCGCTCTTGCAAAAACTCCGCGAGCGCATCCACTCGGTCGTACTTGGACAAAACGCGCCCGAAACGCCGCTACCGGATGACTGGGCGGGCGCCTGGCAGGCCTTTCGCGAAGAACTGGACGGCATCGCCTCCGCGCGGGAAGCCCGGATCGTGCTGGCCATTGATGAGTACGAGGAACTGCAAAAAATCCTGCAAACCAACCCCGAACAAGGCGGCGCTTTGCTCGGCGCCATGCGCTCATGGTCACAAAGCCAGAACCGGGTGGTGTTCCTTTTTGCCGGCGCGGACTTCTTTTCCGAACTCAAAAGCCCCAACTGGGCAGAGTATTTCGTGCAGGCCGAACGCCTGTACGTGGACTACCTCGGCCACGACGATTCGCTCGCACTCATCAATCTTGTCGGCCTGAAATACCCGGCCGAACTGCTCGAACGCATGTATCGCGAAACACAGGGTCACCCCTGTCTGCTGCAAAAGATCTGCCGCGAGATCGTCACGATCGCCAACAAGGAGGGCCGGGAAAGCCGGGCCATCGTCGAAGCCGACTACGAAGAAGCCCTGCGCCGGGTATTGCTCATGCCCGACGACGGGGTGGTGAATATTTTCTGGCAGCAATTCTGCGAAAACCGGGGCCTGAAAGACACCATTCGCCAGATACTGCGCGGAGAAACGCCCACCGACGAAAAGGCTCTTCTCGTGCTGGAAGACCACCGGTTCATCGTCCGCGATGCTGCCGGCGTCCGCATGCGCGTACCGCTCTTTGAATTGTGGCTGCGCCGTTATCAGGTGACGTGATCCGGCATCGGGACATTTTACCCCAAAAAAGAAATTCAGCATCCGGACAGGCAAAAAACGAGTCACTAGACACTTTTTATCTGAAGGGACGTGAAAAAAGCATGTCCGGATACGTTTTTTTCGTGCAGGTTGATGTAAAAAAGATATCCGAACACGTTTTTTATCTGTGGGTCCATAAAAAAAACATATCGGGACACGTTTTTTACCTGTCGAGATATGTTTTTTTCGTGTCGGGAGGCGTTTTTTACGTGTCGGAAGTCCTAAAAAACATAAAAAGCAGATGATTTTTAGTATAAAATTCCCACTGATGATTTTCTTATTTCTTTATCACCTGTTTACCCGCCAGTAAAACAAGGGCCTCGAAAACCGAAATCCCCCTTTGTCATCAAAGATATCCCGTAACAGGGATACGGCATCGAGACATATGGACAACCGATGATGGCGATCGTCCCAGTACCAGGTTTGCAGGATCTGGAGGTAGTGAATGTCCTTCAGAAAGTCGTAACGTATGGTATAGGAGGGTTCACCGTTGGGCCCCTCCGAAAAGCAATACGGGACAGTATCGACGGGACTGATCAGCGAGCGGCGCTCATCATAGGCGAGCAGTTTGTCGGAAAAAGGATCGTACAAAGGCACGCTCATGTCGTTTTCCAGCATGTTTTTTATATAAACCAGCAATTCCGGGAGTGAGTCCGGATTTTGGGGCGGACTGAGCAAAGAAAGCGGCACTTTCGTTTTGTGCTGACGGGTGGCGGCCATTTTGACCCAGACTATGTCGCCGGAAGCGAGGTCCGGGCGGGTATTTTCCGGGCGAAACCAG
>JAKOXM010000339.1 GCA_029781095.1 Bacteroidota bacterium | reverse complement strand
AATCCGCCTGCCTCCCGGGCGAATCGTTGCCGGTCAAACTCTTTTCCCTGAATCGCGAAGGCTTCTACGAAACGCTGCCCGAAGCATTTCTGCACCATCGCCGCGAAAGAAGGCGCGACGACACCCCTGCTGATGTCGTGCTCTATTTCGGACAGATGGAACAGGAAAAAACCGATGCGCGCACATTTTTTCTTCCGTTCGAACAGGCCTTCTACCGGCTCAGGCTGGAATTGGAAACCTGGGAAAGCGCCAACTATCCGGGATGGCTTGGCGGTGGCAAGGGCACCGCTCTGGCCGAATTCTGGGGATTGCCTGACTGGTTTTCAGAAAGGCAGGCTCTGTTGGCCTCTTATGTATTGCCTTGCCTGCACAGGATCACCGGGCAGTTGCCGGTCACTACCGCGGTTTTCGAGGCCATGCTCGGCGGACGGGTGGATTTATCGTACACCGAACCGGCCCCGGTGGCCTGTGAGTTGTCTGTGGCGCCCCTGAGCGCCATACACCTCGGAGTCGATTTCATCTTGGGAGAACAGGTAGATGAGGGTTTGCCCGGTATTCACCTGCATTTGTCCGACTGGCCCGCAGAACGATTGTCCCGCTATCTCCGTGGCAGCAACGATGCCCGACTGATCGACTGGCTGTGCGCCTGCATGCTTCCCGCGGGCATGGGTGTAACCGTGGAGATAGAGACGAAGCATGAAGACCGTTGTTTTTCATTCGATTCGGAAAACAGTCACAGTCTGTTGGGCTACACCACAATTTTTTAAACAACAATTGATAAGGTTTTGGCCGGCAAACACTCATTCGGGAAACAGTCAATAAAAACTCTGGTTATGTTACAATGGATCTCCCGCATTCGCGCCATCTGGCTAAACAAAAAAACGCTGCATTTCACCGCTGTTGCAGTGATCGCCCTGCTCGCAGGCATCTTTGCCCAACGCAATGAACCCCTGTACGCCTACGTCGGGCCGGCCGGTTTGCTTGCGGGTCAATGGCTCTATGCCGGCATCGCGGCGCTGGCCCTTGGAACAGGCTGTATCCTGCGCCGGTCGCGTGAGCGCTACCTCGTCTGGAATAAAAAGGGATTCCGGAACAGCCGCCTCGCCTTTACGTTGGCGCTGTGGTTAACGGCCTCCTTGTGCTTTTTGACGGGGTTCCGGGTTATGCATTCCATTTCCATCGGACAGTTGGCCGGCTTTTGGCGACTCCTGGGTTTGCCTTCCCTGCAATGGTGGAATCTGACGGCCTGGATGTTCCTGCTGCTACCCGACGTACTTGATCTGGCATTTTGCTTTTGGCACAATATCCCTTTGCGGACATGGAAAACCTGGATATTCATTCCTGCCCGGGACTTGCCCCCCAAGGAAGGGCAACGATGGCTCGCATTCTCATTTTCCACCAAAAGAACGGAGGAAAAGAGCGTATACCTGCGAGCGACCAATCACTACCCGGCTCAATGGAAACTGGGCGAATGCTTCCAGTATTTTTTGATCTGGTATAACCGCCAGTTTCCGAAGGACCCGATCCGCTATATCTCAGATTATGACTACGAACGCTCCTACCGATGGATATTTTACACCAAAAGTTTCTTCGGGAAACGGATACTCGATCCGGATTTATCGCTCATGGAAAACCGGATCAGTGAAAATACCATCGTGATCGTGGAACGAGTACCGGAATACATACCGGACCCCGAGAAACCCGTATTACTCGAATCTAAAATACAGACAAATCATGAAAACCATGCTGCCGCTCCGATACCCGTCGGTCAATTGGGTTGACGGAATGAAAATTTGCCGGGAACATTTTGTTGCCCAGGAAAACGCCCAAATCGACCGCTTTCGGGATACGATACTCTTCAACACCGGGGCAAACGGATTCGGCTTGCTGCCACCCGTTAACGAACACGAACCTTCGTTTCGGCTGGTACTGGAAAGCGGAGACCTGGTACTGAGCCATTGCCGGGCCATTACCTCCGGCGGGCTCCGGGTGGAGGTGATGCCGGGTTTTGCAGAACCCTTGCGCCTGCCCGTTCAGGACACACTGCGTCGCCAAAACCTCGAAAATTCCACAGGCCCGCTTGATGTGATACTCACGGGCGACCCCTGGGGGTGCAGCACTTTCGGAGAAATGGACCTTGCCGAAACCCCGCCCCGGCAACCATTCACCCAACCGTCGCTCCGGCTGGAAATTGTGCCGCCCGGGCAAAGCAAACTGACCCGTCAGAATGGTTTTGTCATAAAAATCGGCGTGCTCAAATACTGTGAATGTACATGGGGGCTCGACGATCAGTATGTTCCTGCCTGTGCCAGCATCAATGCGCACCCGACATTATCCGAGCATTACAGAAAGTGGGCCGATGACATTACCCTGCTTGGAGAATACTGCCTTCAGATATATACCAAGCACGACCGGCTGCAATTGCAGGACCTTCAGATTGACATTCGCCGCTGGACCATGCAAATCATGCAGTTTATGGCCAACACCCAGGACGGTTTTTTCCTGTTGCTGCCCGACAAGCCGCCGATTTATTTTGTAGAATATCTGATTCGCTTCGCCAGGAACCTGAGGGTATTCCTGCGCCTTTTGCCCCAGCCGGAAGACCATATGTTGCGCTACCTGTGCGCGCACCTGTACCCCCCCGGCCAACTTACCATTTCGCCTTCCGAAATGGGGGCAAAACTGGAAAAACCGCTTTATTGCACCTACGACCATGAAAATCTGGCGGTCATTTTATCGGAGCTGGAAGCATACCGCGTATTACTGTTGCGTATTTTCAAGAAATCTACGGAACTGAGTTTCAAGCGTATGCACGATGATGAACTGTTTACAGTCGTGCCGCCTGCCATCGCATCCAATA
>JAKOXM010000806.1 GCA_029781095.1 Bacteroidota bacterium | reverse complement strand
CCCGACGGCGCCTGCTGCGCCTTGCTCGACGCCATCGGCGGGTTGCAAGGCCACAAACTGCTTGTGCTCGACAACGCCAATGACCGCGAGGAAATGCGCCGCTGGAAACGCGACCTGCAACGCGCCAATTGCCGCTTGCTCGTGACCAGCCGCGCCGACATCCCCAACCTCATGCACCTGGCCGTGGAAGAACTCGACTCTGAAGACGCCCGAGCCCTGTTCGCGCACCATTACGGAAACGTGGCCGAAGCGAACCGGGAAGCCCTCGATGAACTGCTCGGCATGGTAGACCGCCACACGCTGCTGACCGAAATGCTTGGAAAAATTGGAAAGCAGGCCCGCTACGGCGTCGTGGAATTGCGCGATTACCTGAAAGAGGGCTTTATAAGATCGCCTCACCTGCAGCGAACGGTAGATACGGGCACCCTTACCGAACGCAAGGGCCTGGACGAGGCAACGCTCATGGGCCTCACCCGCTTCCTGTTCGATGGCATTGCGCCCGGCCTCAGTGAGCGCGAGCGCGACTACCTCCGCTGGCTGGCCGTGCTGCCCCCGCGCACTTTTCCTGCCGAATTGCTCGCCTGCTTGTTCCAAATACCCGAACCCGAACGCCCCCTCTGGGCAGCCGATATGGATGATTTGGAGAAAAAAGGTGTGCCCCTGCATCGCGGCCGCGATTACGGGTTGCACCGGGTGATGCGGGAGGTGATTCTGGAGACGGAAGTCTGTACGGTGGAGAATTGTGAGCCAGTGATAGAAGCAGTTACAGGATTGTTATTTTTTGATTCTTCAAAAGACAACCCCGTTGATAAATTTCAATGGATTGAGTTTGGTGATGCTTTAGTCAATCAATTCGATCATGATGACAGCGAGGCCATTTCTACGTTACAGAATAATCTAGCATTGATTTTTAAGGAATCAGGTCAATACGAAAAAGCGCGGGACTTGCTGGAAGCGGCGCTGGCTTCGGATTTGAAAAATTTCGGACAAGAGCATCCAAACGTGGCCCTTCGCCAATCCAATTTAGCAATAGTTTACAGAAATCTTGGTCAATACGAAAAAGCGCGTGACTTGCTGGAAGCGGCGCTGGCTTCGGATTTGAAAAATTTCGGACAAGAGCATCCATACGTGGCCGTTCGCCAATCCAATTTAGCACTCGTTTACAGAAATCTTGGTCAATACGAAAAAGCGCGTGACTTGCTGGAAGCGGCGCTGGCTTCGGCAGTGAAAAATTTCGGACAAGAGCATCCAAACGTGGCCGTTCGCCAATCCAATTTAGCCAACGTTTACAGAAATCTTGGTCAATACGAAAAAGCGCGTGACTTGCTGGAAGCGGCGCTTAAATCGGATGAGAAAAATTTCGGACAAGAGCATCCAAACGTGGCCAGATGCCAAAATACTCTTGCTTTTGTACTCACAAATATGGGAGAAGAAAAGGCTGCTATCCAGCTGATGCAAAAAGCATATGCCCGTCGCCTGAAACTGCTTGGTCCGGAGCATCCAAATACGCAAAATTCCGCCAAAGCCCTGCGCGACTGGGGCGCGGAGCCGGAAGGCGGGTGAAAGCAATTGGTGTTGTAACGGGAAATTCCAGGGTGTTATCCGGGTTTTTCGGGTGATAGTGCTGTACTTGACCTCCCCCGGCCTTCGGCCACCCCCTCCAAAGGGGGATACGCTCCGCGCCGGGCAAAAGAGTGCTGCCAAAGGCAGCAAATTGGATTTTGACGGTTAAGTAAGTTTT
>JAKOXM010000323.1 GCA_029781095.1 Bacteroidota bacterium | reverse complement strand
GTAGAACGCGACAATAATCCGAATACGCCGGCCGATCCGTCGGTTTGATCCGGGTTCGGTATTCAAGGGATGGCGGTGACAAACTAATGCCATCATCCCGGAAATTTTGAAGAACAAAAAGCAAAGTTGTGAGGCGGTGACCCGAAAGTCGCCGCCTCACTTGTTTTATGAAGGAAATGTTGCCTATTGCACCGTCAAGGTCAGCGTTACGGAATTGGTAAGTCCATCCCGATTGGTAACGGTGAAGGTATATTTTTCTGTGCCTGCCTGGTTGCGCGCCGTGAGTGGCAGATCCGTTTTAAATATGTCTCCATCGCTCCCGCTCAGGGCCTCGGTAAGCAGGGAAGTGTTTGCCCCGCCGTCAAAACTCACCGATACGTTGAATGTTTTCAGCACGTCCTTGTCTTCGGTTTTTGCCGCATGAATTCCTACCAGGATGGATTCGCCCTGCGCGACCGTCTTGTCGGCAGTGACATAGCCGGCATCCGTTTTGAATTCGATGGCCGGTAGTTTTCCTTCGTCTTTTTCGCAGGAAGTGAACACAAGCAGAGGCAGTAAAAGTAAAAGAAGCGGAAAAAAAAGTCGTTTTTGCATGATTTTGAAAAGTTTAATAAGTGCTTGAAGTAAATGTTTTTAAACCCGGAACGGCAGCCGGATAGAGAGTTCGATATCGCGCCCAATGTCGAAAATGCCGTAGTCTTTCAGGCGTGACAGGTGGTCGGCATACCGGCGATCGAGCAGGTTGTGGCCGCTGAGACCGAGTGTAATGGTCTGTTTCCCCCAGCGGATATCGGCGCCGAGGCCCGCCTGCAACAGGAAGTAAGGCGGTGTGGCCGTTTCATATTCCGCCGGGCGGTTTTGTGCGAAAACATATTCTCCGGTCACCGAAAGCCAGGTTTTTTGCCAGGTTTTGCCGCCGGATCGTTCCCAGCGCAGACGACTGGTCCATTTCGGCGCCTGAATAAATGGCAACGGCGCATCGTCCTGACGCGTGCCGCGAACAAAAGTGTATCCATTGGTCAAGTGCCAGTCTGCCAGGTGCCAGCTCATGTCCAGTTCAGCGCCGTATAAACGGGCATCGTCCTGCCGGTACCGGTACAATGGGAAGCCCAGCGTGTCCTTGCCGGTCGGTGCGAGGTAAACATAGTCGCGAAACCGGTTGACCCACAACGCGGCTTCCACCGTTAAAAAGCGGTCTTCGTGGCGCAGGTCCATTTCCAGGTTCAGGTTTTGCTCGCTGCGCAGGTTCGGGTCACCGATTTCGTAGTGAAAAAGGCCTTCGTGCAGTCCGTCCGACGATAGTTCCGCGAGATTGGGCGCCCTGAAACCGGTGGCTGCGTTCCATTTAAAGGTCCATTGCGACGAGGGGTTCCAGCTCAGTCCCAGCAGCCCGTTGAGCGACGCCCGGTTGCGCTTGAAAGGCCGGAGTTCCTTGTCGGGCGTATTCAGCAAGCGCGTTTCGAGGGTTTGAATGAACTTGTCCTGTGCCCCCAGGCCGCTTTCCAGTACAACAGTGCCGCGCCGATGTTTGTAAAACAGGGAAAGTCCTTGCTCCGCCATATTGGCATCCGGTACAATAATTCGGGCGCCATAGTTGGTGTTTTGTTCGAGCGCCCCTACTGCACTGATGATCAATTCATTGTGCTTATCGATGGGACGTATCCACTGTGCATTCCAGGGCAGCGACAGCAGGTGCATGTTCAGGCTCACAGCACCTCCGCCCTCGTCTTCCCGGCGCAGATTGCTTTGCAGCCCCGCATTCACCTTAATGGTGGAGCGCTCTTTCCAAAACGTATTTTCGACCGAAAGCACATTCAGCGCCACGCTGTGGTGCGGCCCTGCAAAACTCCTGCTCCGACGCGCATCTGCTTCGAAAAAATCGGCGAGGTCTTCCACGATAAACCCGAAGCGACTCAGCGAACCATTGTAATTAAGCACCGTTTGGCGGCGGCCGTTGCGGAAAGCCAGG
>JAKOXM010000319.1 GCA_029781095.1 Bacteroidota bacterium | reverse complement strand
GAAGCCTTTTTCGACACCTACGCCACGCCCGACATACGGATACAGGATGTGATATCGACTGACATGCAACGGGTTATCCTTGAATTCAGACAACAATTCCAGAAAGTAAACCGCCAGAAAGAAATATATCTTTCCATCATAGGCGACAAGATATACCTCGCGCTCACGCAGGACAAAGACCTGCTGGAGCCCTCTTTGTTTGCCAGCAATGCCAACTTTGAAACGGTCGTCGAATTTTACCAGGATCTGCGCCTGCTGCTCGAAGTGGTGCTGGACGTGGATGCGATGAATTGATATGCGGTTAAAATCAGGGGGTGTCGCGCTACGCTCTTGCGCCGGTCCCGGAAGGGATCACTACGCGAAAACGACGCCGGATCTAAGATACGGTGTATGCCCGGCCCCACAGTTCGCAAGGATGAAGGCAGTATGGAGCAATGCCATAAGGGAATAAAAAAATGCCGGGAAGCAGCGTAAAGGGCTGCTTCCCGGCAGAAATGTGTCATCGACCCGCATTATTGCGCGGAATCCAGCAAGACCCATACTTCGTTGCGCACAAGCGTGCGTGCAGCTTCGATGGCCTTACCGACTTCATCCATGGTTTTGCCGGGATGTACTTTTTTCCACATGGCCCCCGTATCGTCGGCTGTGACGTCGCTCCACTTGCTGAAATAATCAACCGCTACGGCATTATATTTCATTTCGGCGCCATAAGGGAATTCAATGCCGTACAGGCCCCAGCCGGCCCGGTGACCATTATTGATTTGTTCCTGGTGTACCGGTTTGGCCAGTTCTTTTTCCATTTTTACGTAATCGTTCCACTTGCCGGCAGGTACGTGCATATAGTTGACGAACCAGAATTTGGGTGGAGCGCCGCTGCCGCCCGCAGCATTTTTGACAATAAGATCCATCTGGCTGGAAATCTCCGAGCGCACCAGCGTGCGAAACATGCCGGTCGAATCCACGTGCTTTGCCTGCTCTTTTGTCATACTGCCGAAAAGGTCCGTCCAACTGTTGTACAGGCTGTCGATGCCATTCCAGCCCGAAACGGCGCTGATGGCCACGTAGTCGTATTCCGTGTTGGCGCCGCTGGGCATACGCACTTCGAGAAACCACCAGCCGACCTCCGAACCGCCCTTTTTGATGCGGGCTTTGTGCAGGTCTTTCCACACCGTTTTTTCGAGCCGGACGTAGTCACCTGAATGGCCGGGCGCAGCCTTCATGTAATCCACAATATAGTAGGTAGTCGGAGGTGTGGAAGTTTGTGCGGTGGCTGAAAGGCAGAACAAAGTGAATGCCAGGAAGCCGAATAAAATTTTAAATGTTCTCATTTATGAAGAGATTTGGTTAAAAAATCATTGATTTGAAGGAAATTAGCCGTCAGGTGTGGCTATGCGGCTGTCGCCGAACACGGGGAAGGATTGCAAGGCAAGGGGCTCAAAAAGGCACTGGCATGGCCTTGGAGCGCCTGCCATGAAGCATATTACGAAAGCAACACTTACCTACCGAAAATCCCAACTTTTGCAGGACTTCATCGAAAGCCTGGCGTCGCCATCCGATGCACATTGTATTGTGCGAACGCGGTCACGGAATTGCGACAGTAACAGGACAAAGCGAACGCGGTATACCTGTTAGTCGTTGGGGGGTGTGGAAATCTAAATGAAAGACCTGTTATGATTGCACACACAATTACTTAAAAAATTGTTATTCAATTAGATACGGTGTAATAAGAGGTGTGCGAACAAGTTAATTTCCCGCTAAGTTTTCGCTTTTTCGACCTCTTTACCGCCTGCTGCCGCAAATTCGCCCGAAAACGGACAAAATTTCGGCAAATTTGACGGTACAGGACCTGTTTTCCCTGAAAGGCAAAACCGCTATCGTGACGGGCGCTGGCAGCCGGACAATCGCGTTTCGAGCAGTACCCGCTGGAAATGCGGCGCAAATCGCTCGATGCGAACCTTACGGGTGTTTTTCTTGCCTCGCAGGTATTCGGAACGCTCATGGCCGGAAGGTGTTCATGCACCGGAAGTCCACAGAAAGTTTCACACAATTTGTAAAAAAACACACACCCGCACGCAACAAAACGCTCGTTCGTCGCACCATACAATAAACAGCCCTTCGAAATATGGATGCAACGCTCAAATCACTGCTCGCAGGCTGCCAAAAAGGTGACTCCGGGGCACAACGCCGCCTGTTCGAGCAGTTCAAAACCCCGCTTTTCGCCGTCTGCCAGCGGTATGCCCGCGACCGCCCGGAGGCACAGGATATGCTGCAGGAAGCTTTTCTGGTCATTTACAGGGATCTGGGGCAGTACCGGGGCGACGGCGCCCTGGAAGCCTGGCTTTGTCGCGTCACGGTGCGCGTCGCCCTGCAAATGCTGCGCCGCAGAAACCCGCTCCGAAGCGCGGAAGACTATAACGATCTCCCGCACGACACCTTTGATTTTGTCCCGGATCAGGAATTGAACAATGAAGCCATTCTGCGCATGGTACAACAACTGCCGCCGGGGTATCGCATGGTGTTCAACCTGCATTGCATGGAGGCCTGGCCCTATCACGAAATTGCCGCCGAACTGGGCATCAACGAGAGCAGTGTCCGCTCGCAGTACACCCGCGCCTGCAAGCAGTTGCGCACCATGATCGAACGCCTGCTGATCGTCGCATAGGCAACAGTACAAACGGTCGTAACAGGTTGAACCCTGGAACGATAAACATACTTTCTAATGGAAAAGAAATCTCCTTTCAATAGTGATTTTGAAAAATATGTCCGCCAGGCGCTCCAGAAAACAGACGGAGAACCTGACGACAATACCTGGGCAAACATCGCAGCCCGGCAAAAAGGAAGCAACCTGCGCCTGCGCATCCGCTACTACGGACCCCGCGCTGCCCTGTTTATGGTGGCTCTTTTTCTCTTCTTTGCCGGATGGAAATATTTTTCCGGAGAAACACAACCCGAGATCCGGAAACCCGACGCGCCACAACAAAACATGCCGGCGCCAATGCCGCAGGCGGCTGTTTCCGTCCCCCCTGCGTCAGAAATTTCTGCGAAAAAGACCCCCGAAACACCGGCCGCGGCCGGTCGCCGCAATTCCGTACCCGCTACAACCGTCCGTTTTCTCGCCGAAGAAGGCTTGCGCTATGAAAACCCAGCCACCGGCACGGCCGTGTACATTCCTGCTCATGCGCTCAGGCAGGCCGGTGGCAAACTTGTTTCGGGAGAGGTGGAATTCCAGCTCCGGGAATACCGCAGCATGGCTGATTTTATGGCTTCGGGTATCCCCATGCATTATTCCGATGAACGAGGCGATTATTGTTTCAACTCCGGCGGCATGTTCGACCTGCGCGTGAACCAGCACGGCGAGCAACTGCAAATGGTGCCTGGGCAAGCCTGCGACGTACATTTCACCTCCACACACAAACTGACCCAACCCAGCCTGTATTACTTCGACGAATCCTGCGGCGCCTGGAAATACCAGCCGGATCCTGCGTTTACCAATGAAGACCGGCCGACCGTTGTAGCGGAAAAGACAGCCGTACTCGACAACCGGGGACTTCAGGTTGATTGTTTGCCAATGGAAACCGAAACCTCCAGACAGCAATGGGCTTTGCCGAATGACAATGAAGCGGCTGCCTGGATGCAGGAGGCTGTTCAGACAGGATACGACTACGCCTTTGGAAAAAAGACTTTGCCCGGCTGGTTTCGAAAGCACCCGGATTGGACGAACGACCAGTTGCTCGGTGGCATGGAGCGCAGCGCCATTCGACTGAAGCGCCACAAGGACGCGGATGATATGTTTTTCCCTGAGGATATGAATAACGCCTTCACAGAATTGAAAGCATTCAAGGATTGCTATTTCATCATCGACAACGGCCTCGGGAGTAAAAAATCATTTACCAATGAAGAATTTGATTCCTATTGGGAGCGATTTTCGGTGGTGCAGGTGATGGGAGCGACCTGTTACGTCTCCTTCTTTGGCAAACAAGGTTTGTTGCAATTCTATGCAACGCTGATTGGCAGCACTGAAAACCCCAGTTTTGATGCCGGTAAAGTGCTGGCCGAATATACCCGCCTGCGCAATGAACGGCAGCAAAATTTTGAAAAACAAGCCAACGCTTGGCGGCATTTTCTTTACATGGCCCAGGCCTTCCAGTCGCCCGAAGAATGGTGCATGGATGCATCCTCCTGGTTTGATTATTTCGAGGCCAACATGCCGCTCATGCGAAAACGCTACGCCGAACTGAAAGAACAAGGCATTATCGAGAAGTCCGAAATAGCTTTAAATACCTGGACAAATTGGCGCAAACGCGTGCGCGACGTTTTGCTGGACAACTATAAGAACAAACGTTCATTAGATCGCGCGATGCCAAAAGAGGGTTTGACCTATGCATTGCGTGTCAGCAATTTCGGCACCTATAACTGCGACCAGATTTTCAATATATTCGGCAACGGCCAGGAAACCATTTATGTGCTGGCAGATTTCAAAACTTCCGATGGCCGCAGGATTGTGCCTCGATCCGTAAGTGTTATGGAGCGGAATACCCGGCTGTTTTTCACCTTGCCGAAAACGGAGCGTATGATAAATGCGCCGGGGCGCAAACTCGACATCATCGTAACAGATGCCTCCGGGCGCTTTTACCGCCTGCCGGGCGCAAAATATGCCAGCCTCGACCTGAAAGACCAGCGCTCCTGCACATTCACGATGGAAGATGTGACGGAAAAAACCCAAACACCGCGGGAATGGGCAAATTTGCTGGAGATTTAGATAGCGATGAGCGATGAGTGATGAGTTATTAATTTATTGATTTTCAATGATTTAGTGTTGAGTCTTTGTCTAAAACCCCGCCTTGCTGAAATTTACTGCAAACGCACTTTTTGATAACTACTGCTCTTGCCCCGGCGCTCAAATCCGCCGGGGCTTTTTTTGTGTAGTTTCAGGGCAAAACCTTGTCGTTTATTCGATTTATCCGGGTGTTGAAGGTCTGTAAAAGGGATATGATAGATTCGTCTGAAGGAAACCGGGATGGTTTGTTTTATTTGCACCGCCAGCTTCCGGCCTTCGTGCCCGGAATAGTCGCATGAAATGTTTTGTCCATGACCAGACTATTCATCTTCTCCATTCTTGTCAGCGCTTCCATAGCGCTGTACGCTCAGAACAGCGTGTACGACAGCTACATCCGCCAGGCCGACTCGTTATTTATGGCCGGAGAATACGAAACCGCCGCCCAAACATTTTCAGATGCTTTTCAAACGCTCGGATGGCGCGGCTACCCCGCCGATCGTTTCGACGCCGCCAAAGCCTGGGTAAAGGCCGGCAATAGCGATTCGGCTTTTTTTCATCTCCAGCGCCTCATTGAGAAGACGGATTTTCTGGACGACGAATCCAGATTGACTCTGGAGCCTGATTTCGAGTCGCTGCACAACGATTTGCGATGGAGCCGGCTCCAGACCCTGTTATTCCTGAAAAAGGATCGCCGGGAAGCGCTCCGCAACGATCCCCTTGCCCTCGAACTGGAACGCATGTATACGCTCGATCAGTGGTACCGGATACATTGGGACAGCGTGATTGCACTCCATGGCCGGAAATCGCCCGAATTTGCCGATTTTCTGCGGCGCAACCGCGAGCAGGATTCGCTCAATGTGGTCAGAATGGCACAAATACTCGACGAGCAGGGTTGGCCGGGGCCGGAAGAAGTGGGCGAAAAAGGCAGCAAGGCGGTCTTCCTGGTAATCCAGCATGCCGATCTTCCCGTACAGGAAAAATACCTGCCCGCCATGCGCAAGGCAGTCGCCGAAGGAAAAGCCGAGGCATCCAATCTGGCATATCTCGAAGACAGGGTGCTGATGCGACAGGGGAAACCGCAGCGGTATGGCAGCCAGGTAATCGCCGACAAACAAACCGGCGCCTGGGTACTGCACCCGGTAGAAGATCCCGAAAATCTGGACAAACGCCGCGCCGCCGTCGGATTGGGTCCGATCAAGGATTACCTGGAAATGATGGGCGCAACCTGGAATCAATGATGCCAGGAAGCGCCGTGGTCATGCCGGACACCCGCGGTTACCGTATCTTCATCGTCAATGGCAAATTCATTTTGACCACAAAATTCCGCCCCGGATTCAGGATGCCCTGCTGGCCCGTCACCGGATTTTCGGGCGCATAACGCAGCCTGTTCAGGTGGCTTTGGTATGCCGTGTCGAGAAGGTTATTGACTGAAAGCGAAATTTGCGGGGAAAAGCGATTCGATACATGCCATTCAAATCCGGCGCTCAGGCCCAGGAGCGTGTACGCGCGCGAAGGCGTTTCGAAATCATTGGCCAGCAATACCCGGTTTTGAGCGAAGTAATACTCGGCTTCAAACTCGGTATAGAGTTTTTGCACTTTTTTTCCGGCCCGCGTCCAGTCGCCGCGCAGTTCCGATTGAAACTTCGGCGCCGGAATAAAAGGCAGGTAGTCCCTGCTGTCACCCAGCTGGCGTGCATACACCACGGAGAAGGAATTTTCGAAATGCAGCCAGTCAAGCGGGTGCGGGTGAATGTCGAGCGTCAATTCACCGCCGAAGAGGTTGGCGCGGTTCTGCGTAAAACGGTACGCGGGAACGGGGTTGGCCGGGTCCGGGATGCTGTCGCCGCCGCCCGTTGCAGGGAGTTTTCCGATAAAAATAAAGTGGTTGACGAAATTATCGAACACATTGGCTGACAGGGTGATATGCCGGTTGCTGAACTCCATTCCCAGATCAACCTGGTAATTGTCTTCGGGACTTAACCCGGTATTGCCGTATTCATACCGGAAGGTGCCTTCATGCACGCCGTTGCTCGACAGTTCTGCGATATTCGGGCTGCGAAAGCCTTTCGACAGGTTGGCTTTGAATACCAGCTGCTCATTCATTTCGCGGGCGATTCCCACACTGGCGCTGATGCTGCGGAAGGTTTTGTCAATTTTGCTGAATTTCATTTCTCCATCCACTTCCAGTGCTTCGGTGTGCAGCTTGCGCAGGTCGCCGCGAACGCCGGCGCTGAAATGGGTCTTGCCGAACGACTTTTTGGCGTATAAAAACATTCCTGCGTCCGTTTGCCGGTAATCGGGGATCAGCGTTTCGGGGCCTTTGTTTTTATTCGACTGATGCATGCCGTTGATACCGGCCGAACGTTCCCAGCCATTCACGGTGGGGAACAGCAGTTTGACATCGTAGGTAAGCGTTGTCAGGTCGAAGAACAAGCCGGGCGGACTGCCCGGGCCCTCGAATTCGCGGCGTTTGTTGTTCTGCACACCCAACACCACTTTCAGGCTGTAATCACCCAGGATAATACTGTTGTTGAGGCTGACTTTCCGGTGTGTAATGCGCTGATAAGGGGCCGCGCCGGTCAGAAAGGCGCCCGTACTGTCGCGCTCGCCTTCGATGAGGCCGACTTTCTGATCAAATGAACTGGCTTGCAGGTGCGCATATCCCCAGGAGCGGTTCAGGCCGAACAACCCGGAGATGTTGTGCTCGTCAAAACCCGAATTGAAGACCTTTCCGTCGGTGGGTGTTCGATATTCACCGGCATTTTTCTGAGAATAGCGCAGAAAGCCGTTCCAGCCGTTTTTATTGGCGGCGATATTGCCCGAAAAAGCACCCATGTCGCTGTTACTTTGGTATTGCGGCTGCAACTGGATCAGCGCCGTGCCGTCTTCCACCGGGAGCGCCGACTGCAGATTAATGACGCCCGCAATGCCGTCGGATCCGTACAACAGCGATGCCGGTCCTTTCAGAATCTCTACGCGGTCCACGCCGAATTCGTCCACCTCGATACCGTGCTCGTCGCCCCACTGCTGGCCTTCCTGCCGGATACCATCCTGCACAGTGAGTACCCGGTTGTATCCCAGGCCTCGTATAACGGGCTTGGCGATACCCGCACCGGTTGTAACACTCCCGATCCCCGGCGTATGGGCGAGGTTATCGATCAGATTGGTAGCGGTATGCCGGAAAAAATAGTCTTTCTTCAAAATGTCGACAGGCGTGGCGGCAAAGCGTTTTTCGCTTGCCCCCGAAAGGCCCGTCACTACGACCTCCTGTGTTTCCGTGTGCGTTTCAAGCAGATGAAAATCGTGACTGGTTTTTCCTGCTACCGCCACGATTTCTATGTCTTTTTCATAGCCGATATAACTCACCTCGACCATCAGGGAGCGCTGCGGGAGATTGTTGATCGTATAAGCGCCACCATCGTCGGTAGCCGCTCCGGTTTTCAGATCGGGCAGAAAAACGGTGGCGCCCGCAAGCGGCGTTCCGTTTTCATCCATTACTTTGCCCGACAGCTGGTTCTGGGCGATGAGGGGATTCAGGCACAGGCCAATCAAACATATCAGGGCCCACCCTTCCCGGGGCAGGGAAAACTTGGTAATCGTCATAAAAAGATCAATAGAGCGGTGAATAAACAGGAATCGTTGCTCCCGAACTGCAGGGAGTAACACATGTGCTGTGGAGTACAGCAAAAAAATCAACAACGATTCAAATCACCGGCGGGCCTCGACGAAGAGTGGAGTCGCAGGCCGTCCTGGCGCCTGCGGGAGACTGGTAAAAAACGGAAGGAACAGTATCGGGGAGCCTGGAAGGGGGGGCCGTCAGCGCTGTGATAGACAGTATCTCCGGTATAAAAAGCACAAATGCGCAGAGCCTGCAGTCATCGCCGATATATCGCTCGTCATGCAGGTGGGTTGCCTTGCCATCGTATGGCGCCGTACAAACGGGGTGTTCGTGGTGCGGCCGGAAAAACTCATGCACACTTTTCAGCGACCAGGTCGCAGCAAAAATGAGCACCAAAAACCAGGCGCCCAATCGCTTCTTGTATGATAATTTCTTTGGCAAGCCGAAAGTGTTAGAGGGTGCGAATGTAATAAGTAGCCCAAGAAAAAATATTCAACAAAAGGTTAACTGTGCATTTTGGTCAAAAAACGAAGCCCGGACGTGGGTGACCGGGCTTCTGGCCGTATTGGCCAAAACAAGCGGAAACGGGTCCCGCAGTATATGTTTATTCTTCCAGTATTGGTCCGCGCTGGCCTTGTTTCTCCTTGTGGCGCAGGATTTGGCGTTTGAGCGTGACCACGGAAGCATTAATGGCTGATTCAAAACTTTTCCCGGTTTTTTTATCCATCATCCAGCCGCCGGGCACCCTGAGTTTTACTTCTGTGATTTTTTCCCGGACTTTTCCACCGGTATCCTGCAATTTCAGGTGCACTTCTGCTTCAACGTTGCGGTCAATATAGCGGGTCAGGCGATTGATCTTTTTCTCAATGTACGTTACCAACTTCGCGTCTGCGTGAAAGTGTACGGACTTAACACTAATGTTCATCATACTCAACATCAAATTTTAAATGGTGAATAATTTGGCTACAGGCTTCCTGGACTGATATAAAAACGCGGCAACGAGCCGGCTGACGTTGAATGACGTTCCCGAAAATAACCGGCTTAAACCGATTTTCATGAATAATGGGTCCGACTGTCGTTGCCGCGGATAATGCTCGATATTCAGATATTACTACGAGAAAGAACGTTCGTTTATTTTTTGACAACCCAATTTTAGAGATTCCCTGAATTACAGACAAATTTTTTCCTAATTTTTTTTCATATTTAGTCTAATATTTCAATCTATTGTTATGCTTGCCAGCATTTTAGCCAAATAATAAATCTAAAATAGAAGCCCTTGCAAAAGCAATGTTTTTTTGGAACGGTACTTATTTTGCAATGAACGGTTGGTTTTGCAGGGCTGCTGGAGCCACCTTTCTTCCATATAATCTGTGTTTTAAGAAATATTGCTTTCGTGAATATGAACCCGCGGGCTCCGGTATCTTTAACGTTTGTAACAAGAAAACGGCATAGGGATTTGGCGCCCGGCATAAAAAATTCAGCCCCTTCGGTGCAAACACCGAAGGGGCTGAAAAGAAATGACAGGTTACTGCAACCGGTAAGGCCGCAGGATTGCAACTCATCCAATCAATAAAACCTGTTTCGGAAATCCTCGATTTTGGACGCTTTTTTCATGGAACTCATCAGGTTGACCCGGATCATGGATGCTGCAGAGCTGGAAGCCTGGCGGCGGAACATGGTCAGATCGGCGGGCAACTGGATATCAACCTTGTCGGTTAACGGTGACAGAATGTACACGCCGCTGTTACCTGTAATTGGCGCGCTTACCTCGTCTTTTGCCAGCGAGAATGCCGTACCGACAACACGGGGTTCGGAACCTCCCTGCGCCATGGATGTGCCGCGGGCGGTATCTACTTTCACTTCCCATGTACTGGCGATACCTGCCAGGTCACCGGCATTTTGCAGCATTTTGCTGGTAATAACTTCGGCTTTTTTCCGGTTTTTTACTTTCTGTTCGGCTTCCGGTGTGGCCTTCAACATGGCAACCGTAGCCGGTCCTTTCGGCGAAATGGTCTTTAAAGCCGCAACCACATATTTGCTGTCGAAATATCCGCCTGCCGGGTCACGGAAAACGAACACCTGCTGGCTGACGCTGTTGATTTTCGTTTTGGCATCAAAAGCCCAGCGAACCACGTCACGGGCATCATCGCCACCCGGCAGCACACCAACGCTGTAGTCATTCGCTTTCAGGGGTGAACTGGTCAGTGCCTGGAGGCCCAATTGCTCCACCTGGGTGTTGAAATCTTCCAGGTTTTTGGCTTGCTGCACCAGCGCAACTGCCTTGTCCTTGGTAGTCAATTGGGTATTTTTGCTCGGTTCGATCCTTTTGCTCAGGAAAACGGCCTTAACACCGGAGAAGTTGCTGGTAAATTTCTTGCCCGTCACTGTAACCAACTGGATCACCTGCGAATTTTTCAGTTTGTAATACTTGCCTTGTTCCGCTTTGTAGAAGATCAGATTAGCAAGTTCGTTGCCCTGCGCCGTGCGGGCAACCCATCCGAGGTCGCCTCCCTGGGAAGCGGATTTCGTATCCTGGCTGAATTTGGCAGCCAGCGAGTCGAAGCGCGCCTTGCCGGAATTAAGTACCGTAAGCAGGCTGTCGATCCGGCGCTCGTTGTCTGCCGAAGCCTGAACGGCGATATGGCTGACTTTAACGGAGTCCGGAATCTGTTTGCGGTCGAGGATTTTGGCAATGCTCCACATGTTGCCGTCCAGATAGGGACCAACGGTGGAGCCGATGGGGAGTTTCATGAGGGTTTCGGCCATGACCGCGGGCAGTTCTGCCTTGATCTTGTAGCCTCCGTCATAAACACCGTCGTTGGAAACGACGAAAATAGAGTCATTCTGAGTTGTCCGCAATCCTTCCACCAGCTTGGCAACCGCATCGTGGGCGAAGGAACTGTCGGTTTGTGTCGGGATCACATCAAAGGAGACATAATTGACCACACGCGTTTCTTCCGGCTGGTCGTACTGGTGCGGATTTTCTTTGAGAAACGCCTCATAATCAGCGTCGGTCACAACCGCATCTTCGTCTTTCACCTTGTCGTACGGAATACGTACA
>JAKOXM010000317.1 GCA_029781095.1 Bacteroidota bacterium | reverse complement strand
GGCGAGGAGGTTTTTTTGGGAAATTGCATCATTGTTCGGCATTGCATCATTGTTACCTGCCGTAACCGAAGTTGGTGGAGGGGCCGTCATCGGTTTTGGGCGAAGCCAAAAGAAAATCCAGACGAAGGCAAGCGGAAAGAACACAAGGGGGTGATAATAGATCACTGTCACGGCCAGAAGGATGCCCAGGCCGATTTCCCGGCGTGGCAGAGGCTTCCGATTCCGGGGCATCCACAAACTCCACATGACGAACATCAGGGAAATGGCCTGCAGCAGTTCGTTTTGCATCCAGTAAAAAGAATCTCCGACGAGTAATACGTTGAACAACAGGATGGCAAATGCCGCTTTTTTGTCTCTCAATCCGTGCAGGCAAATGCTGAATAAACCCCAGTGAAACAACACGATAGATACGGAATACAGCATCAGCACCGTTTTCAGCGGCGCAGCGGCCCACACGCCCGCAAGGGGTAACAATTGTACCATTGCCGCGCCAAACCGCTCCACCATGATAGCCGGCCGGCCGGTTGCAATGAACAGGTAACTTTGAAACGCCGCGTCGAGGATGAGCGTGCGCTCCCGCCAGAACCAGAGGGCGAGGATAACCAGGCAGGAAAACAACAAGTGCCCGGTTATTCCGATACAAGTTTCAGCCCGGGTTGCTTTTGAGTGCATTCCTTGCGTATTTTGCGGCCAAATATAAAATTAGTCAGCGCATCCTTCATCATCCGATACTTATACCCTAGGTTCTTGGACTACTGGAAATACATCCTCTTCGCCAACCCCGAAACCGCCGACATCCTGGTCGCCTATCTAGCCGATACGCCTTTCGACACGTTTGAAGAAACGGAAGAGGGTGTGAATGCCTATGCACCCGCCTCGGCTTCCGAATCGGATATCCATACACATCTCACTGATCTGCAGCAGCAATTCTCCTTTACCTGGGATAAAGCCTTGATCCCCGGCCAAAACTGGAACGAACTCTGGGAAAGCAATTTTCCGCCGGTCGTGGTCGGCGACTTTTGTGCCGTACGTGCCGATTTTCACGATCCGATCGCGGGCGTGAAATACGAATTGGTCATCAACCCGAAAATGGCATTCGGCACAGGCCACCACGAAACCACCTGGCAATGCATCGCCGCCATGGAACACCTGCCGCTGGCGGGCGCGAAAGTGCTGGATTACGGTTGCGGCACGGGCGTACTGGCGATCCTGGCCTCCAGACTCGGCGCAGCGGATGTGGAAGCCATTGATATCGAAGACGAATCATACCGCAATACGATGGAAAATTGCAGCGTGAACGGCGTCAGCAACGTGACCGCCCGCTGCGGCACGCTTCCGGACGTGCAGGGCCGAAATTTCGACGGTATCCTCGCCAATATCAACCGGAATGTGATTCTCGATTCGTTGCCGGCCCTCGTTTCGCTGGTCAAATCCGGCGGATGGCTGCTTGTCTCGGGCATTTTACTCCAGGATGAGACGGTCGTAAGCGATGCCGCCGCCGGAGCCGGATTTGAAAAAATGAAAAAAACGGAAAAGGGGAACTGGCTGTGCATCGTTTTTGAGCGGAGATAACAGGCTTAATTTGACCGCCCGTACCATTTCGCGACTTTTGGCGTTAAAAAGTCTCCTGTACGTGCGACAACCTGCCGGCATATCGTTTCAAATTGCTGCATTTCTCCATTGATACGGACTGCAAAATTTTTTGCCAGATTTTCGTGCAACATCCTGATAATGAATCATCCGGACAGAATATTTTTTCGTCCTAAAGCAATACTTATCTTAATTTTGTTTCACATGAAACACTTGTATTCCACTCTGCTGCTTCGGTTACGCACCCTATTGATCGCCGCCTGCCTCCTGCCCGCCGGAATATCGGCGCAGGCGCCGGGAGCGCCCAAATTTCCCGACAACCCCAACGAATTCGTTGACAAACTGGGCGAATTCATGACGGCCTCCAAGCGCCCCGATATGGAGGAAGCCTATTCCGTTTTTAAAAAAGGATACAAATCCGGCCGGTACAGCGAAGAGGACATGAAACACGTGATCCGGCTTTCCAATATGCTGGCGGATCAAAAACTTTCCCCGTTCCCGTATTTCAAGGACTATATCAATGCCGTTTCGGCAGCCAGGAGCGACCCGGATACGGCGCTTTTTAACCGCTGGCACGGTCTGGCCGAACAGTCGATCGGCAGCATCGAGAAAGGTCGCACCAAGCCCATCCGGCAGTTTCTGGAATTTTCCGTGGATTTTCTCGAACACCGCGCCCTCAAAACCGGTGAAGGCGGCTCCGTGACCTGGAAAATTAAAGGCGGAAAGTTCAACTTCGAGTTTGTCGGAAACGAACCGCAACTTCATTGTGACAACATCAGCCTGATCGGCGTGCGCAAACAGGACTCCATTGCCATTACAAGCACTTCCGGGGTGTATTTGCCATACGACAACATCTGGCGTGGCGAAGGCGGCCGGGTTTCCTGGGGGGAAGCCGGACTCGATTCGAGCATTTACGCCGAATTGACCAACTACAAGGTAGAAGCCGTAAAACCGCTGTTTCAGTGCGATACGGCCTACCTGTACTATCCACTGTATTTTCCGGGAAGAAAAATTGTCGGAAAACTGGAGCACAACATCGTTGTGGACAACAAAGGAGCATCCCAGTACCCGCGCTTTGAGTCGTTCGATAAAAAACTGAAAATCACCAAAATAGGTGAAGGCATCGAGTATCTCGGCGGTTTCAGGCTTTCCGGCAGTTCGTTGTACGGATACGGTTCCGGCAACGAGCCCGCCCAGGTGACGGTGTACAACAAAAAACGCCAGCGATCCTTTTACGGTACCGGCCCGCTGTTCATCATTAAACGGGAACAGAACATCGTGGCGGAAGGCGTGAATGCCAAATTGTTCATGGATCAGGACAGCCTTTTCCACCCTGCTGCGGATTTCCGCCTCGATATTCCCAACCAGATCATCAGCCTCACGCGGGGCGATAAAGGCTCGGAGCGAAACCCGTTCTTCTCCTCCTTTTACAATATGAACCTCAATACGGACCGCATCGCCTGGCACCTCAACCAGGACTCGCTCGAGATCGGCGCCCGCGCCGGTACCGCCAAGGGTGTGGAACAAAAGGTCTCCTTTGAAAGCAGCAACCACTTTGACATGGCGGTGTACAACAGTATGCAGCATATCGCCAGTCAGAACCCGATTTCAACCTTGTACGTCACCTGGCTGGAAAGCGACCAGGACAAGGAAGACAACGGCCGGATCGTGTCGGATAATACGTTTGCCAAGCGCATGAACCCGAATTTCGACTATTCGAGCATCCAGACGCTGCTGGCTGAAATGGTCAAGGACGGCTTTATCAACTACTATTTCGACCGCCACGAGATCGAGTTGCGCGACAAGCTTATCCTGTACGCCCTCGCCAGCCAGGGGAAACGAGACTTCGATGCCATCAACATTGAATCCACGAGTTCTACGGCCAATGCGCAGCTCAACCTGAAGACGAAAGAGACGGAGGTGCACGACGTGAAGAAAATTGAACTCAGCGGCCGGCAGAAAGTGGCGCTTATCCCCACGAAAAATGAATTTACCCTGCTGAAAAACCGCGATATGCGTTTTGGCGGCCGCCTGTTCGCGGGCCTGGTACTGTTCGAAGGCAAAAACATGGAATTCAGTTATGACAAATTCCAGATCGGTTTTGACTCCGTGCGCCACATGGATTTTTACCTGCCCACCGGCGACCTCGATAAAAACGGGCAACCGATCGCCAATGCCATGAACTCTACGGTGGAACTCGTGTCGGGCGTACTGCTCGTCGACGCTCCCAACAACAAATCGGGCAAGGAAGACCTTGCCATGTTCCCCTCGCTCCAGGCCAAAAAGCCTTCGTTCGTGTTTTACGACAGCCCGGAAACCCAGCGGGGCGTTTACAAGCGCGACTCTTTCTATTTTAAACTGGATCCTTTCTCCTTCAACGGGCTGGACAGTTATACCAAAGATCAACTGAAATTCAGGGGAGAGATGTTTCCCGCCACCATATTCCCTCCTTTCAAGGAAACGATCGTTGTGCGGGACGAGGACAAGTCTTTTGGTTTCGTGCACAAAACACCGCCCTCCGGATACCCGACCTATTCCAAAAAAGGAAACTACACCGGCGAACTCGACCTGAGTAACAAAGGCTTTCTCGGTAAAGGCAAACTCGAATACCTCACAGCGGATATCGAATCGGAGGACCTTATTTTCAGACCGAAACAGACGACCGGTACGGCAAAAAAATTCTTCATGGAAGAAGACCGCACCGGCGCCGTAAAAGTGCCGCAGGCAAAAGGGGAAAATGTATCGGTGAACTGGCTGCCCTTCAAGGACTCCATGTATGTGGAAAGCAAGGCGAAAGACTTTGAATTGTTCAAATCCCCGGGTTATTCGCACAAGGGCACGCTGATCCTTACGCCCACCGGTTTGAAAGGACGCGGCGTTTTTGAATGGGGAGAAGGCAAACTGACCTCAAAACTCATTTCCTACGGGCCTTTCCATGCCAGCGCCGATACCGCCGACCTTGAGATCAAATCCCTCGACGGCAAAGGCATTGCTTTTGATTCGCGCAACATCGACGGAGAACTTGATTTCGACGCCCAGAACGGTCATTTTAAGGCGAACTCGGAAAGCGCCAATACAACCCTTCCCCTCGACCAGTACCGGACTTCGATGAATGAATTCAACTGGAATATGCGCAAAAAAACCATTGAATTCAAATCCGACCCGAACAAGCCCGGCAACTTCGTATCCATCGACCCTGCCCAGGACACCCTGTCGTTCAATGGCAAAACGGCCTTTTACGACATGAATACCAACTACCTGAACATCGGCGGCGTAAAAGTGATCAAATCTGCCGACGCGTACATTTATCCCGATACGGCTGATATCATCATCGAGCCGGGTGGCAAAATGAAGCAATTGACCAATGCCCGCATCGTGGCCGATACGGTCAATAAATACCACACCATTAACCGGGCGACCGTCGACATCCTTGGCAAGAAACTCTATAAAGCCACGGGATTTTACGAATACAACATTTTCGGATACAATCAGGAAGTGTTCTTCAACAACATCGTGGGCGAACGGCGCGGCGGCGGCACCATGTCCACCAAAAACGTGCTTACTTCGGCCAGCGGCGATATTGCTCCGGAAGACAGTTTCCACATGGACGTACGGACCCTTTTCAAAGGGAAAATCATCCTGAAAGCCAACCAGCGCAACCTCCGGTTTGAAGGATACGCCAAAATAGAGGCCGACAAACTGCCAAACAAGCATTGGTTCAGTATTTATTCGGAAGTAGACCGGACTGACCCGATCATTCGTATCGTCAATGCCAAAAACGAGGAAGGCGATCCGCTTGTCACGGGTTTTTACCTGTCCAAAGAGATCGGTGAAATGTACCCGCGAATCCTGTTGCCCGCCTATGCACGCGTGGACCGCGCCATTTTGAACTGCACGGGCGTGTTCAAATACGATGCGAAAAGCGACCGGTTCACGTACGGAGACTCTTCAAAGGTTGCCGGCATCACCATGCGCGGGCCCAAAATGGTATTCGACAACCGCGTCGGGACCATTCAGGGGGAAGGTCCGCTCAACATCGGTTCGGGTCTGAAATATATGAAAGTAACCGCCGCAGGCCGCATCAAATCCGATTACAACAAACCGGATTCGGTATTCCACACCGTTACGGCCGAGCTCATGACCGGTATCGAACTGACCATACCGAAAGTCCTCATGGAATTGATGGTCAATGATATCAAGGCCTCGAGCTTCGATGCCCAGCCGGCCATGTACAACACCAACCTGGCGTATTATCAGCCGGCAATAAGCGAGTTTATCAGTGATGAGAAAGACAGACAGGAGGCAATGGCCAACCTGCAGAACAACCTGCTGGTTCTGCCAAAAAAAGACAACAAATACACGTTTGTGCTGGGCAGGCACCCCGTCATCTGGAACGATGAATATCAGTCCTTCCTGAGTCTCGAAGACAAAAATCCCCTGGTTGCCATCAACGGCGAGCCATTCGGCAAAATGCTGACCATATATGTCGAATACAAAATGCCCGGCAATGAAGACGACCGGTTTTATATTTACATCAAACCGTCGGCCGATCTCTGGTACTTCTTCGGTTATCAATCCGGCGCCCTGAACGTGGTGTCGGGCAGTACGCGATTCAACGACGCATTGGTGGGACTTAAATCGAAAGAAACACAGATCAAAATGCCCGATGGCGAAACCTACGAGATCGTACCGGCCAACCCTTCACTGGCAGATGCTTTTGTGAACAGGGTGAAGGCGGGCAGGAAAAAAGAATAGGAGGATATTTTTGCCGTATGCAGAAACCCTCCGCTTATGGACACACCACAGGCGGAGGGTTTCTGCATACGGACAAAGCAGGGGTGACAATCATAAGTACCAATATCAGGCAAAAGGAGAGCGTTTTGTCAATAAAAGGCGTCATATAGCCGGAGTGTACCCGTGCCTGCTGTCACAACGTGCGTTCACTAAAAAAATCACCATGCGTACCGCCCTGATTCTCTTTTTTTGCCTGCCTTTGTTTTGCGCGGGCCAATCGGATTTTTCTCCGCAACCAAATCCTGGTCCCGGTTTGGAGAAAAGGATAGATTTCAGCATTGGATACAATTTCCATTTTGGAAAAAAAGACGAAAATGACCACACATCGCAAAAATTTCATTTTCTGGAAGCGGGTATCTGGAGGAGTAAATATTACAGCTACCGGCACAACGGCGGCTGGGTCTATTATGTGACGAGTGAAATAGGTTTAAACACGAAAAAACTCGTCATCGGGCCGAAAATCGGCTGTTTCCTGGCCTGGGGTCCCTTCGTTGTGGGGAATGACCTTACTGTGTACACCGATTTTTCGGAATCTACGCTGCGATGGACACCTTACTTTGGCCTGGGATCCAATCGCATCAAACTGACCATCAATCCGCATTTCGTTTTAACCAACAAGCATTTTCTGGAAAGCCGTTTCCCGCCCGGTCATCTGAATCTGAGTTATGCCCTGATAAACCTTCATCGCAAGAATACATAGCGCCCCAATTTGGTCGCTTCCTGTTAAAGAATTGAAAAAGAAAATTCGGCCACTGGCGAAGTTGTACGAATATCCCGACTTTTGCAGACAACAATACCTCTCTGCTAAATTTTCAATATGACGAAACTTCTCGCATTCCTCCCATTATTGATTTTGCTCGCAGCTTTCAAACCGGCTGAGCAACCCGCCAAAGACCCTACCATCCCTACCGACGTTCAGGCGCTCCTGGATAAATACGGCTGTGCAGCCTGCCATGCGCTCAGCCGCAAACTCGTTGGTCCGATGTGGACGGATGTGGCTGCAAAAAAATACTCGGCCAAACGGATTGCCCAACTGGTCGCCAAACCCGAACCTTCCAACTGGCCGGGATACGTGCCGATGGTCGCTCAAAACGTGCCGAAAGAAGACCTCAACAAGATTGCCAAATGGCTGGTCAACCTGAAATAAAACGGCCCGCAGGAAAACCCGCGAGCCGTAACACAGTTTGTACCGTTTTGTGAGATACGCGCTTTATACGACAAACAAAGCATGGGTCACAAAAAATTCAGGCCATGCCGTACGGCTGAACTGAACAATAAATAGACCTTGCGTTTGTCAGACAATCGAAAACGCTCCTGCGCTATACGCTGCGCAGGAGCGTTTTTTATTTTCGCAAACAAATGCGTGTAGTATTTGTAGGCGAGATACACACCAAATCTGGTGCCCTCCGGCAGGCGGCGGATGCCTTCCAGAGCCGCGTCAAAATCGGACTTGATATCCGCTTCGATATCGCGTTTGACCTCATTGGTAAACTGGTTGAAATCCACGCCGGGGAAATAGATGCGGCCGCGTTCGTCAAAATCGCTTTTTATGTCGCGCAGGAAATTGATCTTTTGAAAAGCCGCGCCAAGCCGTTTTGCAGGGTCTTTCAAGCGCTGAAACCTTTCATTGTCGCCTTCACAAAAAACCCGCAGACACATCAAGCCCACTACCTCGGCGGAGCCGTAAATATATTCGTCATATCCTTCCGGATCATAGGCAGAATTTGTCAGGTCCATTTCCATGCTGTGCAAAAAGGCCTCGATCAAATCGAGGTCTATACCATATCGATGCACCACCTGCTGGAATGCATGCAGTACCGGGTTGAGGCTAATTCGCTCATCGATGGCCTTGTAAGTATCTTCCCGGAAACGCCGGAGCAGTTCCTCCTTCGGAAAACTGTGAAAAGTATCCACGATCTCGTCGGCAAACCGCACAAAACCATAAATGCCGCAAATCGGAGCCCGGAACCGCTTGTGAAACAGCCTGATTCCCATCGAAAACGAGGTAGAATACCGGCGGGTGATCAGGCTGCTGCACTCAAAGCAGGTATTATCGAATAGTTCAATGTGATTCATACGAGTAGGTGAATGTTTGAAGGTTTCAGGTTGGCGGGTTACGCTCGAAACCCGTTATTCCTTGTACTTTTTCGCAATCTCTCTTGCCACTACCTGCCCGCTAATGAGGGACGGTGGCACACCCGGTCCGGGCACGGTCAACTGGCCTGTGTAATAAAGATTATCGACATGGCGGTTTTTTATTTTGGGTTTCAGAAAAGCCGTTTGTAACAATGTATTGGCCAATCCGTATGCATTTCCCCGGAAGGCATGGTAATCAGCCACAAAGTCGGCATGCGCGAACGAACGGCGGTATACGACGTGGTCGCGAATTGACTGCCGCGTGAGGCGTTCGAGGCGGTCCATCGTCAGGTGGTAATAGCGTTCGCGCACTTCGGGTGTGTCTTCCAGCCCCGGCGCCACCGGAATGAGCAAAAACAGATTTTCACAACCTTCACGCGCTACTGCGGGATCGGTTTTGGAAGGCGCACTGACATAAAAAAGCGGTTTTTCGGGCCATTTCGGGCTTTCATAGATTTCCGTGGCATGGCGCCCGAAATCTTCATCGAAGAAGAGATTATGGTGCTCCAGATTGTCAAGGCGTTTGTTTACGCCAAGATAGTAGATCAGGCAGGAAGGCGCCATCGTCCTTGATTGCCAGTATTTTTCCGAATAATTTCGAACGCGGCCGTCCAGCAGTTGCGAGTCGATGTGGTGATAATCGGCGGCGCCCACCACCACATCGGCTGAAAATTCAAGGCCCTGTTTCGTCATTACCTGTGTCGCATGGCCATTTGGCACATAAATCTGATCCACCTCCTGCCCCGTCAGGATCTCCGCGCCCAGTTCCTTTGCCAATGCGACCATGCCTTCGATTATTTTGAACATGCCGCCCATTGGATACCAGGTGCCGAGCGCCATATCGGCGTAATTCATCAGACTGTACAAGGCAGGCGTTTTTTGGGGGGTAGCTCCCAGGAACAAGACCGGAAATTCGAGTAACTGGAGCAGTTTTTCGTTTTTAAACAGCCGCCGCACATGCCCGGACATGGAAGTGAACATCTGCAGGCGAAACATCGCCGAAATGATTCGCCAGTCGGCAAATTCAAAGATACTGCCGCTCGGTTTGTGCACAAAATCGCTCATGCCAACCCGGTACTTGTAGGCTGCCTCGCCGAGAAACCGGCGCAGATTGGCCGTGCTGCCCGGTTCATATTGTTCAAACATGGCTTCCAATGCCGCCATATCAGCAGGCACATCCATCCGGTCGTCCTGGCCGAACCATACGACATACGACGGATCGAGGCGTTTGAGTTCGTAATAATCGGTCACTTTTTTACCAAAGCGCGCAAAGAACTGTTCAAAAACATCGGGCATCCAGTACCAGGACGGCCCCATATCGAATACAAAGCCTTCCGCTTCAAATGAACGGGCCCTTCCGCCCGGAACGGTGTTTTTTTCCAACACCGTAACGTCAAATCCGTCGGCGGCAAGGTTACACGCTGCTGATAAGCCGGCAAAGCCGGAACCAATGACAATTACTTTTTTAGACATGATAGAAAACGAGACTGGAAACGCAGCAAAAGTATTTTTGTTTAATGCCTTACGGCAATTTATTAAACAAAATAAATTTTAAGTACTTAACTATATTGTGAAAAAACGCTAAATCTCCACAAACGGCGTTTTTAACGAAATTGTACCTTCGCCCTTTGACGCAACCTACATGGATATTTATACCCGCAAATCATATTGGAAATGGTACCTGGCCGCCGGAGGCGTACTGATCATCATCATTTCACTTTTGTATACCCGGTATCTGGCCCAGCGCCTTACGGAACGCGAAAACCAGCAGGCCGAGCAGTTTGCCGAAGCGATGCGGATGCTGGCAAAAATGCGCACTGATACACTCTCCTATTATTGCGATCTCACACTCAACCTGAAAATCATTGAGCAAAACACCACCATTCCGGTCATTCTTCTCAATGAAAGCGGGGATATTGAGCAATACCGGAACATTGATGAACGGAATCTGGAAGAAATGAACCTGGTCGATGTGCAAAAGGCATTCAACAGGATGTTGCAGCAAGATACGGGTGTTATTGAAATCGTTTACCCGCCGGATATTCACAAAACACTGATTTATACGCATTCCAGTCTGCTGAGGTACCTGCAAATGTACCCATATGTTCAATTATTTCTCATTGCAGCCTTCATCGCATTCGGATACATAGGTTTTAGTATGGCCCGCAAAGCCGAACAAAACCAGGTCTGGCTCGGTATGGCGAAAGAAACGGCCCACCAACTCGGCACGCCCATTACAGCTATCCTGGGCTGGGTCGAAACGCTCAAGGCCGTCAACGAAGACAGTCCGGCCAACCAGGAAATGCTCGATGAGTTGCGCAACGATGTGACGCGCCTCGAACTGGTAGCCGACCGCTTTTCCAAGATCGGTTCTCACCCCGAACTGAAGCCGACCAATTTCTACGAACAACTGGAAAAAAACCGCGATTACATGCAACGCCGTGCGCCACGCAGGGTAAAATTTGACTTTCCCAAACCGGATGAGCATCCGCCTGCCATTGTAGCGCTCAATGCCCCCCTGTTCGATTGGGTTATCGAAAACCTGCTCCGCAATGCCATCGACGCCATGGAACAGGGTGAAGGAAATATTACCGCTCGCGTATATGAGGAAGGGCGTTATGTTTGTGTGGATATCAGCGATACGGGCAAAGGCATACCTTCCGGCAAATTCAAGACAGTGTTCAAACCGGGATACAGTACGAAGACCCGCGGATGGGGCCTGGGGCTTTCACTTTCCAAGCGGATCATCGATCAGTACCACAAGGGCAAGATTTATGTAAAGCAATCCGAAGTGAACAAAGGCACAACATTCACCGTAAAACTGCCCAGGACAAAATAAGGAAGGTGCATCATCTGTACCCGGTAAAATATCAAAATTCAGGCATGAACATAAATCTACGCGCTACTACGGAGCAAACCTACGATGCTATTGTCATCGGCTCCGGCATCAGCGGCGGCTGGGCCGCCAAGGAACTGACCGAAAAGGGCCTGAAAACCCTCGTTCTCGAGCGCGGTCGCATGGTGGAGCACGTGACGGACTACCCCACTGCCACGCTTGACCCCTGGCAACTACCGCATCGCGGCCGACCGCCCCTCGCCGACCGGCAGGCGGCTCCCATTCAAAGTAAAGTGTACAATTACCACGAAGCGAGCAAACATTTTTTTGTGCGGGATGCCGATCACCCCTACAACCAGGTAAAGAGCTTCGACTGGATTCGGGGTTACCATGTTGGCGGTCGATCCATTTTGTGGGGAAAACAAACGTATCGATGGAGCGACCTTGATTTTGAGGCCAATGCCAGTGACGGTTATGGCACTGACTGGCCGATCCGGTATGCAGATATCGCGCCCTGGTACAGTTACGCCGAAAAATTTGCAGGTATCAGCGGCTCCAAGGAAAACATACCGGTACTGCCCGACGGCGAGTTTTTGCCGCCCATGGAAATGAATGTGCTCGAAAAACACGTTGCCAAACGCGTGGAAGAGCACTATAAAGGCGCCCGGCGCATCATCATCGGCCGGGTTGCGCACCTTACGGTTCCACACAACGGACGAGGCGCCTGCCAATTTCGCAACCGTTGCGAACGCGGCTGTCCTTTCGGTGCCTACTTCAGCAGCAATTCCGCGACCCTGCCGGCCGCCAAAGCAACCGGCAACCTGACCATTCGCCCCTTTTCCATCGTTCATTCCATCATTTACGACGAGCAAAAACAACGCGCTACCGGGGTCAGGATCATAGACACGGAAACGATGCAAACCTATGAGTACTTTGCCAGAATCATTTTTTGCAACGCATCTACCCTCGGCACGGCATCCATTCTGCTCAATTCCACCTCTAACCGGTTCCCCGACGGGCTTGGCAACGACAGCGGACAACTCGGCCACAACCTGATGGATCACCACTACGGCGTGGGTGCTTACGGCGATACCGACGATTTTCAGGAATTTTATACCTACGGCAACCGGCCAAACGGCATCTACATACCCCGTTTCCGCAACGTGAATGACAGTGAAAAACGTGGTTACCTGCGCGGTTTCGGTTATCAGGGCGGCGCCTCCCGTGGTCGTTACGGTACGGACGAAGGTATCGGCGCAGAATTCAAGGAAAGCCTCACCGAGCCGGGCAAATGGGGTTTTGGCGTGGGTTCATGGGGTGAACACCTGCCTTACTACGAAAACAAGGTGACACTGAACCACGATAAAAAAGATAAATGGGGTCTGCCAACCCTCGATATTGACTGCGAATTCAAGGAAAACGAGCGCAAAATGCGCGTGGACATGGCCAACGATGCCGCTGAAATGCTCGAAGCCGCCGGCTTGAAAAACATAGGAACCTATGATTCAGCCCCGGCGCCCGGATTCTGCATTCATGAGATGGGTACGGCGCGGATGGGTCGCGACCCGAAAACCTCGGTGCTCAATGGCTTCAACCAGATACACGCCTGCAAAAACGTATTTGTCACCGATGGCGCATGCATGGCCTCCAACGGCGTGGTGAATCCCTCCATGACCTACATGGCGCTAACCGCCCGGGCGGCAGACTGGGCGGTGGCAGAGTTGAAAAAGGGCAATTTGTAGGTCTGCCGGCGCCACCCCGTCTGACGCGAAGCGTCTGCACGGGGATGCCTGATTTTACGCACAGACCTGCCGGGCTTCACCTCGCCCCGTCTGACGCGAAACATTTGTACCGAAGAGTATAAGACAGAAGCAGCTATGGCACCCTACCACCGGGCGTCGGCATTGGCATGTTTAGCGGCAAAACAGAACGTGATCGGGAAAAAATGGATGCTCTAGCTCATAATACCCGGGTATATCCCGGCTTGAGCAGCGGCAGCGGACACGGCCCGAATTATTCTTTCCCGGGAATTGATTTAAATAATATCCCGTGTTTGAATGTGCCGGCTACTTCAAAAGAATTTGGAATCCTATCCTTTAGATGAAAAGGCACATAGACATAATCAAACCCTGTAAGTGTTTGCAAATCAGTCCATTGAGTTTTCATAATATCTTTAAATTCCACTTCCGTATAGAACGCCATTGAGTGATAATGCCAGCCCTCTATCCCAAAAACAAGCATTTTGTCTTTTTTTACATTTTTCAGGTCTTTTTTGAGAAAAGCTACGACTCTTTTGGCATCCCCGTTTTGCCACCATTCAAGGGTGTTTTCAAAGGTTACGGCAGAAAAAAAGTGAAAGGTTAAAAATGAAATGAATACAAACAGGGCAATCACCGCATTTTTCTGCTTTAGAATGATTCGTTCGCATGTTGCGCAAACGCCCGAATAAAACGGCATGGAAAAGAGCAGCACCGTTCGTGCAGTTGGGTAAGGTACGCCCTTCCAGATAAATAAAATTTTTACGATCAGAACAATGCCTGCCAGCAAGGCAAGAGAATAATACTGGACTTTTGCAATGTTCTCTTTTGTCGGGAAAAGGAAACTGACAAAGTGAATTAAAGCCCAGAACAAAAGGCATATTACCGCAAGCACCTCCGTAAGTTTCCATCCGGGAGCACACACTTTGTACCTGTCAATATTGTGATCAAAGTGAATGTATTGGTTAATATAGTGAACAACACAATCCTGAAAAATGCCGGTTTTGCCGCCGAACGTTTGATCTGAAGCCAATGTTCGTATCAAAGGCAAAAATATAACTAACAGAATCGCAGAACACGCAATTGCAATATACAACAAATGTTTTTTGTAGTCAATTTGGTGCCTGTTTTTATAAATCACAAATCCGGTTAAAACAGAAAATAACAAGAGGAAATACAATGCGGAGAAGTTCGACCAAATTGAAACAAACAACGCGATAAAGACATTTCGCAAATGCGTCAAAGACAGGTTCTCCGTATAAACAATAAAATAATAAAAAGCGACTGAATAGGCGGCAATACTCATGGCATACCCCCTCGCAATACCAAAAAAATCAAGCAGATAAGGATTGAAAAAGATGATGAGCAAATAAAGCGTTTGCCTGGTTACAGAACTTGTGAAAAGCTTTAGAGTATGATAAACATAATAAAAACACACCGCGAAAGACGCCAGTATGTGCAGTCTGACAGCCCAGTCTTTTCGCCCGAACAATGCAATCTCCAACTTCATAAATAGCGTATTGAGGATATGATTGTTGGGCGCCCATTCAACAGACGGTTGCGCGGTAGTCAATACACCCCACCAGCTTTGGGACGCGTGCAGGTCAACCGTAGTAAACTCATCATCCGAAATGGGCATGATAAATACCCTTAGTACCAAATAAATAAAAAGGGCCGCCCCAAGGATAAGCGGAGCATTCGGATATTTGGCGGTCAGTCGGTTCATCTCAGTAGGAATTTGTGTCGTTTTCAGGTTTGAATCTGCTTTACAAGTGTCTTTTGGAGTGTAATGTTAATATATAGATATAAACTGGAAAGATATTTATCCGTTACGACGCGCCATTGAAATGAATCGGGGTGTTAGTTTTAAAAACCAGCAATCGCCGGCAGCCGGGGCACGTAGCAGCGGGCAATGTTGTTGGCGGGATTGCCTATAGATTGGATGGTGACCGGGAAATAGGAAAGTCCTGAATCATTTTGGGCCGTAAGGATTGAGCCAGCCAGGCGGAGCCTGGAAGATCGTTTCGCACCGGGTACAACCCGGCGCAAGCCCTCAAAATTCGAAATGAAAATTGTATATTTGCATAAAATTAATGCTCCGATGGCATCCACTTTGCAAACGCCGCTGAATGCGGCCCAGGTAGAAATTCTCAAAATGTTTTCACAGGGTTTGACCGATGAACAGTTGGAAGAACTGCGGAATATACTTGTTGCTTTCAGGTTCAAATTGCTGGACGAACATGTGGATCAAATGGTTGAGGAAAAAGGATATACACAAGAAGAAATCAACCAGGCATCCTGGGGACACCGGCGGGCACCATACCGCAATAAGCAGCAGGCTGCCCGGTAAAAGGGGAAGTCATGAAAGTGGTGATCGACACCAATGTCTTGTTAAGTGCCATCTAGAGACGCTCCAAAAACTACTGGATTCTACTCGCTCTGGAGCAACGCCAGATTACACTTTGCACTACAACTAATATTTTAGATGAGTACGCTGAAGTTATTGGAGATTATTACGATGCCACTACTTCCGATATTTTCCTTTCCGCGCTTGAAATCTTGCCTAATATATTGTATATCAACAAGTATTATTTTTGGCAACTCGTTCCCAATGACGAGGATGACGAAAAATTTGTCGACTGCGCCATTGCAGCAGGTGCCGACTATTTAGTCACCAACGACCGCCATTTCAATCATCTAAAAACGCTGGATTTCCCTAAAATCAATATTGTAAATGAGGATGAGTTTCGCGTGATATATGAAAAGCAGTTTGGTATGGTTTGATTTTTCTCTCAAACAAGATATTTACCGGGATATTTTCCGGTTGGAAGGTATGTAAATGTGTTATAAAATATACTATCTACAAAAATGGATAAACCAAAAAAACTTTACAAATACGAACCTTTCTCTGATCTGGCGCTTAGAAATCTGAAGAGGCAATCCGTTTATTTTTCAAGTCCGCGTAATTTCAATGACCCTTATGATTGTGCAATTACGGCTGAAATACAAGAATTGACCGATGAGCAATTGGAAGTTTTTAAAAGCTATTTTCTTATTAGAGAAGAGACCTCAGTTGAACTGAAAAATGAATTAACACAGTATACAAACAGTGATCTTCGAGAAAAACTTAGAAGGGTTGTAGATGAAGTGATTACTACGCAAAAAGATAATTTCATTTCTAAGTGTGGAATAACCTGCCTTTCTGAGATCAACGATGACCTACTAATGTGGTCACATTATGGAGGGAGATACAAGGGTTTTTGTCTTGAATTCGATACGAATTACGAGCCATTTAATAAATCTAAAAAAGTAACATATTCCGAGTATATGCCTAAACTTAACCCACTGCCATTCATAATTGGTGAAATTGATGATCAATTTTTTGACCTGTTTTGTTTAAAATCTAAGTCTTGGATTTATGAAAAAGAATGGAGAGTATTTCACGTACAGGCTGGTACTTTATTTACCTACCCTCCAAAAGCACTTACAGGTATTTATTTGGGTCCTGATATGGAGCAAGATTGCCTCGAAATAATCGCACTTATAATCGGTGGTCAAAATCCTGACGTTAAATTGTATCGAGGAAAAAGAAGCAACGAATTATTCAAAGTGGAGTTTGAACAAGTTAATTATACTCCACACATCGTTGCCAAAAAACTTGGCCTGATTCAATAAGTCATCGCCAAATTACAACGGCACATTCCCGTGCTTCCTCTTTGCCCTTACCACCACCTTGTGTTCCAGCATCGCAAATGCCTTGATGAGTTTGCGGCGTGTCTCGCGCGGATGAATGACCTCGTCGATAAACCCGCGGGCGGCCGCCCGGTAGGGGTTGGCGAAGGTGTCGGCGTATTCGCGTTCTTTCTCGGCTAATTTGGCTGCCGGGTCGTCCGCAGCGTCGATTTCCCGCTTGAAAATGATCTCCGACGCGCCTTTGGC
>JAKOXM010000313.1 GCA_029781095.1 Bacteroidota bacterium | reverse complement strand
GAGAACTGCTGCCGGCGAAGGATATATACCAGTTTTCTCTGGCGGCCGATATGGTGGTGTTATCGGCTTGCGAGGCGGGCAGCGGCAAGCTGCTACGGGGAGAAGGGGTTATCGGTTTGGTTCGCGCGTTCATGTACGCAGGCGCGCGCAGCGTGGTTGCATCTCTCTGGGTAGCCAACGATCAAAGTACGGCAGACCTGATGATCGATTTTTATCGCAATCTGCGGAAGGGGGACACCAAAGACCGCGCATTGCAGGCTGCCCGGATTAACCTGCTGGATCAGGCGCCTGCGCAGGCGAACCCCTTCTTCTGGGCCGGGTTTCGGGTTTATGGCAATGTGGCGCCGTTGTGGCATTGATTTTTTGGGGAGGCAGCCCGTTGGGAAGCCTGAAAATGCATTGAGTTCGCTCTGCGATCATTTCCTTGCGCCGGGACGTCCTCTCATCCGGGTTGTATTGTGCCCAAAACGCCTCCTGCCCAATCACTTTAAAATACTCTCCACCAGCCATCTTTAAAAATTACATTTAAAATTATCTGTTTTGAGTATTAAAACAAAACAAACAATCCGTTTATTTTTGCCACATCTTGTTTTGAAAATCCCCTTGCAACAGCCCGCCTTCTCCCGTTTTGCCCGGTGAAACTCCCCTGGCCAGCATTCTTTTCAGCGCATAAAACAGCCCGCGTCGGTCCATGTACCTCCACGCGCACACCTTCTTTAGCCTGCGCTACGGCACCCTTTCACCACAACAACTGGTCGAAGCCGCCGCAGCGCAGCGGGTAAAAACCCTCGTACTGACGGATATCAACAATACGTCGGCGGCGCTGGATTTTGTCCGCATTTGCCGCGACAAAAGCATCAAACCCGTGTTGGGCATCGAATTCCGCGACACACAGCACCGTTTCCTGTTCACCGGCATCGCCCGCAACAACAAGGGCTGGGCGGCGCTTTGTGCCCTGCTGACCGAACATTCCCTGGCGGGCAAACCCCTGCCCGCCGTGGCGCCGCCGATGGACGACGTGTTTATCGTGTACGACCGCGAAGTAAAACCCCTGGATATGTTCCGGCCCAATGAATTTATCGGCATCCGCCCTTCCGCTGCCAACGGACTGTTTTTCTCCATCTGGCGCCGATACCCCGAGCGACTGGTGGTCTGGCAACCCGTCACCTTTCTCGACCCCGAAGGCTACCGTCTGCACAAACTCCTGCGCGCCATCGACGCCAATACCCTCGTGACCAAACTCGGCGACGTACAGGTCGCGCATTCGGACGAGCATTTCCGGACAGAAGCGGAGTTGCTGGAGCCTTTTGAAAACTACCCGAAAGTTGTGCAAAACACCCGCCGCGTGCTCGATGCCTGCTCCATTCGCTTCGAGACGGGCCTGCACCTCAACCGCCGCACCTTCATGGGCACCCGCGATGGTGACCTTAACCTGCTCACCAAACTGGCCGAAAGCGGCTGCCAGCGCCGCTACGGACCGCATCACCGCCTCGCGCAGGAGCGCGTGCGCAAGGAACTGAAAGTGATCGCCGAACTGGATTTCGCCGCCTATTTCCTGATCACCTGGGACATCGTGCGTTACGCCGAATCGGCCGGTTACCATCATGTCGGGCGCGGCAGCGGCGCCAACTCCATCGTGGCCTACTGCCTGTACATCACCGACGTGGAGCCGCTCGAACTCGACCTGTATTTCGAACGCTTTATCAATCCCCAACGCACGTCGCCGCCCGATTTCGACATCGATTTTTCCTGGGACGAGCGCGACGACGTGACCGACTATATTTTCAAACGCTACGGCCGCGAACACACAGCCCTGCTCGCCACCTACAGCACGTTCCAGCACGCCGCCGTGATCCGCGAACTGGGCAAGGTATTCGGCCTGACCAAAGCGGACATCGACGCGGTGGTGGATTACTGGCAAGCCACCACACCCGGCACCTGGGAGTGGGGATCGCGCAAAGGCGAAGAAGATGCTTCCCCCACCGCCCAAGCGCAACCACCTTTGCCATCTGCTACTGCTACTACTACTGCTACTGCTACTGCCAACCTTCACCCCTGGGCCAAACACATCCTCCGCTATGGCGAAATGCTCGTCGATTTCCCCAATTACCTGTCCATCCACGCCGGCGGAGTCATTATTTCCGAAAAACCGCTCAGCGAGGTCACGGCCCTTCAAATGATGCCCAAGGGTTTTCCCATCACCCATTTCGACATGTACGCCGCCGAGGAATGGGGTTTTCACAAGTTCGACGTGCTGAGCCAGCGCGGACTGGGACACAT
>JAKOXM010000294.1 GCA_029781095.1 Bacteroidota bacterium | reverse complement strand
CCCTGGACGGCTGCGTTTGTCTCAAACTGTATCCAGGCCGGCGAAAAGTTGGGCAGTGCACCGTGATCACCGATTCGCTGCAGCAGCATTTGCAGGGCGGGCAACTGCGGCATGCCGGGCAACTGCCGGAGCAGCGCGACGGCCTCCCGCAGGATGTCCATCTCGTCTCTGCCGAGCGGGATTTTTTCGATGCTGAAATCCGGGTCGCTGTAAAAATACCGTCCCTGTCGGCATACGATCGGCGCACCGAAACCGCGCGGCCGGGCACTGCGCATCACGTTGATGTCGCCCTGAATAGTGCGCTTCCCCACGGTCAGTCCGGTGCCGAATTCCTCCTGCAGGTAGCGTTCGACCTCCCGGACCAGTTCTGCAAGCGACCACTTGCGGCGCCCGCGATTGGTGAAGCATTGGTTGAGCGCGCGGTAGCGAAAAGAAGCGTGTTTGTTGGTGGGCATATCAATTCGGTAAATTATTTTCCAAAAATGCAAATAGGCTGCATTTGTAGCACGCAGATTTGCATTGTTAGCACAAAATACCTGAAAAATGGCATACGGATTGTAAAACGTTAACTGATTATAAACCGAAAACTTTAAACGGCAAAAACAGCAGCACCCCAAACGCCTTAAAGATTCACGGCCAACATTATCGGACTTAACCCGACTGCATCTCCCCCCCCCGGTTGCAGACTGGCTGCTGTTTGCCCAAACCAAAACGGAATGCAATACATCGATCAGGTAAATGCGACCTTGTTGTATGAGAGCATTGAAAACATCCTGCAAACCGGGGGACTCACGGAAAAAGAACGTATTCCGAAGTACCGGACCATCCTCGAATCGCTTTTTCGCCAGCTGACCGGCGATGAGAAACGCTACCTGGATGGACTCTATGCCCGTATCGTATTCATCACCACGGAATACAATACGCCGCCCGAGGTAAAAGACCTGGCGCACCACCTGCGGCAGTTTGCCCATGATGTCGTCCACCAGATGGACTGCCCGGCCGGCCCGTCCGACGATGCGCGTTGCCTGTACGCCCTGGCTTCGGTCATCGCGCATTTTTCCCGCACCGATATTCCGGAGCAGATTCGCCAATCGTACGCACCTTTTCAGGCCGGTTTCGCCACAGTATTCCAGCGCCCCAAACCGAAAACGCCGACCTATAACTTCCGGGCAATCGTTCGCGACGTCCGGACTTTCCCCGAAACCGGCGGCAAAAAGCACTGCGCCATCGTGTGCGATACAGACGAACTCGGAACCATCAGTATTTCGTTCTGGGACAACAGACAGCCGGATGGATTCGGCTCCGACCTCAGCGGTGTGCACGATTTCCTGCGCCCGTACTGCACCATATATATAACGGGGGTGAAGCCCTTCGCCAACCGCGACGGCGAATACCACGCTACCGAAAGTACCCTGCTGGTGCTGGAGCCCGATTACCTGATCGAAGCCAAGGAACTGGCCGAATGCTGCCAGCCCCAGGGCGACAACCCGCTGCTGCACCTGCTCAACCGTTTTACCAAAGGCGAGATCACCGACAAGATGATGGTGGGCAATATTTCCGGGC
>JAKOXM010000293.1 GCA_029781095.1 Bacteroidota bacterium | reverse complement strand
CGACAACTGAAAAAGATGCTGCCGCTGCCCGCCGATCTTGTCGGCAATGAGCGACATCGCCCAGCGCATACCTTCTTCCGAACGGCTGAAAGCAGGCTGGTTTTTGCGAATGGATGAAATGCTGCCCGGACGCCCGCTGCTCACCTGCGCAAGCGGGTAGTGGGTATTGGCGTCGATCAGGAGAACGGGAATGTCATTGTCAACGGCGAGCAGGGCTGCGTCGGTGCTCTGGCCGGTGCCTTTGGTAAGCAGGATGGCGGAGGTTTCACGCACTGCAAAGAAGTGTTCTTCACCGGATGACAGGCGTACGCGAAACTGACCGTTCCGGACGGACAAAAAAGCGCCGTAGGAATCGAGGTATATTTGCATGACCGGGGTTTGAACCGGAGGGTAATTTTACCCGATCAAAAGTTGTACCCGTTTTTGCATCAGAATTTGCGGAATTTGAGAATTACCGGAATTCTGTTTGTTCTGAAATTCTGAAAATTCTGATGCTGACTTTCCCGTACAGACGCTGCGCGTCAGACGGTTCAGCGTTGAAGCGTGTCGGAACAGTGAAACAACGGGTGCTTCGGGGTTATGCACCGGTGTGTATCCTGCAACAACGCATGGTTGCCGTGTAATGACCAAGACGGAGGCTGGAACGCTGTGCCGGCGCACGCAAACAATACGGTTGCAGGGGATGCGCTCCCTTGCCGGCACATCGTCGGGCGGACGGTTTGTTCCGCACAGGCGCCGGTTCTTTGTACACGCTCGTTGTTTGCTTTCGCACAAACGATGTTACGCCCGACATAAAGGACGTTGCAGAGAACAATTGTTAAAATTGCATACAAGCGCCATTTTTTTTGTTATATCGGTATTTTTTTAGCGATAAATGACCATATATTTGTCTGCGCCGAATAAATGTATTATTTCTCCCGTTCGTTTTTTCGGTTCGCCCGCCCGGCATATAACCCGTTTCCTGCGCCATCTCTTCGGTAAATAATCCCTGATCCGGCTTCCGCTCTGCGGCATGCACGGAAGAGGTATGTCATTATCCAATCTTTATCCGTTAACTTTTTAAAACTATCTCTATGCGCTCAAAAAAAAGCAGCCGCGCCTATGACAAAGCGGCAAAGAGACTGGCAGGTCTGAAATCCATCGACACCCAACTCGATCTCGGCAACGGCATGACCATTTCCGCTTTCGAACAGGAAATCCAGGACTTCGAAGCCGCACTGGCCGACTACAACGCCGAACTGAGCGTGGTGGACGCCAAAATGCAAAAAGTCCGCGACGCCGAAAAAACGCTCAACGAAAGCACCGACCGCTGGCTCTCGCTGGTAGGCGGCCGCTACGGCAAAGACTCGGAAGAGTACCAGAAAGCGGGCGGTGTACGCAAAAGCCTGCGCAAGCGCAGCCAGCGCAAAGGCAAACTGCCCGCCGATAACGGCCTGCCAATGGCTGCATCGCTGAAAACGATGTAATTAGTGCCGGTCATTGGTTATTAAACATTGGTAATTGGACATTGGGCATTGTACATTGAACCTTATACAAGATTAAAAAATTTGAAATTTTAAATTGAAAAATGTTCAATGTTCAATGACCAATGTTCAATGACCAATGTTCAATGTTCAATGTTCAATAACCAATTATTAATGTGGCTATTGCAACAATCCCCACAGCAACTTCGCTCCCAGACCCAGAAAGATCAGACCCACACAACGGTTGGCATAACGCGCTACCGATGTCGATCGCTCCACGATCAGCGTGCCGAGCCAGGCATACAGACCCAGCGCCGCCGTTGTCCCGAT
>JAKOXM010000267.1 GCA_029781095.1 Bacteroidota bacterium | reverse complement strand
GAAGGCGCACCTGACTTTGTCATTGAGATACAGTCAGAAGGCAACTCGCCCAAAGAAATGAGTTACAAAAAATATATCTACGAAACGTTTCTGGTGCGCGAATACTGGGTAATCAACCTGAAAAAAGAGACCATTACACAGTACCTTAACGAAGAAGGCGAGTTCCGGCAGGTCGGTATTTTCGGTAAGGATAAGGAGTTGATTTCAAGTGTTTTATCCGGATTTAAAGTTTCGTTTGCAGCCCTGATGGAAGTATAATACAGGTTTTTTTTCTGCACACACCGGCGCAAGGTATCTTGTGCTCGTTATGAAATACATCCGATTACTTGCCATATCGCTGTCCGCCGTGCTGCTTTTTGCCGCCTTGCCGGTTCAGGCTCAGCCCAAAACGTACTGCAACCCCATCAACATTGACTACGGCTATACACCCATCCCCAATTTTTCGGAAATGGGCCGCCACCGCGCTACGGCCGACCCGGTAATCACCCTTTTTAAGGACAAATACTACCTGTTTTCCACCAACCAATGGGGTTATTGGTGGAGCGACGACATGTCCTCCTGGCATTTTGTGCCACGCAAATTTCTCAAACCCTGGCACAAGGTTTACGACGAACTCTGCGCACCGGCGGTATTCGCTCTCGGCGATACGCTGCTGGTGATCGGCTCTACCTATACGAAAGACTTTCCGCTCTGGATGAGCACCGACCCGCAAAGAGACTCCTGGACGGAAGCGGTAGACTCCTTTCAGGCAGGTGCCTGGGACCCGGCCTTTTTTCCGGACGATGACGGGCGGCTGTACCTGTATTTCGGCTCCAGCAACCTGTACCCGATCTATGGCCAGGAAGTGGATCGCAAAACCCTCCAACCCATCGGTGAGCGGAAGGAACTGATCCATCTGCACCCTGACACGCACGGCTGGGAGCGGTTCGGCGAACACCAGGACAACACCTTTCTCGATCCCTTTATCGAAGGAGCCTGGATGAACAAACACAACGGAAAATACTACCTGCAATACGGTGCGCCCGGAACGGAATTCAGCGGCTACGGCGATGGCGTTTATGTCAGCGATCATCCCCTCGGACCTTTTGATTACCAGGGATTTAACCCGTTTTCCTACAAGCCGGGCGGCTTTGCGCGCGGCGCGGGCCACGGGGCAACCTATCAGGACAAGTTCGGCAACTGGTGGCACGTTTCCACCATCGCTATTTCGGTAAAAAACAACTTCGAACGACGCCTTGGCATCTGGCCGGCCGGTTTCGATAAGGACGGTGTGCTGTACAGCAACACCGCCTACGGCGATTACCCGCATTTTCTTCCTTCCGGCAAGGCCGATCACCTGCAAAGCCAATTCACCGGATGGATGCTGCTCAATTACAACAAACCCGTACAGGTATCGTCAACGCTCGGCGGCTATGCGCCCAATTATGCAGTCGATGAAGACATCAAAACGTACTGGAGCGCCGCCACCGGCAATCCCGGCGAATGGCTGCAAACCGACCTCGGCGCCCTCAGCACCGTCCGTGCCTTGCAGATCAATTATGCCGATCAGGACGCAACATTTTTGGGAAAGCAACCGGGCCTGTACCACCAGTACAGGATTTATCATTCCGCCGACGGCAAAAAATGGAGTCTGCTGATCGACAAGTCACGAAACAAAACCGATGTGCCGCATGATTACGTGGAACTGGCAAAACCCGTCAAAACCCGCTACCTGAAAATGGAAAACCTGCATATGCCTTCCGGAAAATTTGCGCTCAGCGGTTTCCGGGTATTCGGTAACGGGCCGGGCGTTGCTCCCGATACCGTCAGGCATTTTATCGTTTTGCGCGGTAAAAGCGAGCCCCGGAATGCCTGGCTCAAATGGCAATTGAGCGACGACGCCACCGGCTACACGATCTGGTTTGGAGTAGCGCCCGACAAACTCTATGGCAACATCATGGTATACGGCAGAAATGAATACTACTTCAACGGCATGGACAAAGATTTGCCCTACTCTTTTCAGATAGAGGCGTTTAATGAAAACGGGGTTGGCGGGAGAACGGTTGTTCAAAAAGCAGGATTGGACTGAATTCCGCTCCGGATTAAGACAAATCCGTATTTTTGAAACCGAAATCTCTGTTGCATTCACCAAAAATCAGATACCATGAGCGAAGAGAAAAAAGGCTGCCTGGGCACTACCGGAACGATCGTCGCTATTTGTGCTTCTTTGGCAGGCATTCTGGTCAGCCTGAAACAGGTCGGCTTGATCAACCCTCCCGCACAACAAAAGCAAGAGGTTGTGGAACAAACCATGCAAAGGCCGGGGCCCGGAAACAGCCAAACCGATCTCGAAAAACGGCTCAGCCAACTGGAAGACAAAGACCGGCAACAACGGGAAGATGCTCTGCTGAAACGGATTGCCGACCTGGAATCCAGGCAAAAGGAACGCGCCGGATCAGAGCCTGAATACGAAGGCGGGTACGAACTCTCCGGTGACTGGTATTACCCGGCCAATCCCGGCGCAGTGTACCGGATCGCTCAATACGGCGAACAGGTGACACTTCAGGAGATTTCAAATGTGTACGGCGTGTCTACCGTATCGGCGGCCGGCTCGGGTACTATTTCAAATAATGCGCTGGTTATCAATTACTACACCATGCTCAATACGACCGGCACGGCAAGTTTTACCATTGGCAACGGGGGCCGAAGCCTGAACGGGCAATTTCATGACAACGTAACCGGTATGACATTGCCCGTTCAATTGCAACGACAGTGAATAGTGTTTGACGAGGATTTATAAAATGTTTATAAATCCTCGTCAAATACCGAACTCAATTAATTTTTACAAAACGCTCCTGCGCTACCTGTTTATCATCGGATGTAAGCGTCAGAAAATACAATCCGGCCTGTAGCCCCGAAATATCCAGCGTTTCCTGTTCCGGCGAGAAAGTCTGCGTCAGGGCAATCCGTCCCGCAACATCCCGGACGATTATCCGGGCTGACGTAGTGAGATCGCCTGTGTAATGCAGGTTCAGCACGTCCACGGCAGGGTTTGGGAAAATTTGCAGATAATTCAAAACCGGCATATTGATCGCTGCCGCGTCGTCGCTTTGCGCGAAAGAAGGCGTTGTGAGCAATTTGGCAGGCGAATAAACGGTAGAGCAACTCGCCTTTACGCGCCAGTGATAGGAAGTGCCCGGTTGAAGACCGCTGATGGTCACCTGCGTAACGGGTACGGTGCCAAGTGTAAACCAGTTGCTGGAGGAAGCGTATTTGATCTGCAGGGTATAGCCTGTTGATCCGCTTACTGCAGACCACGAAATGGTCGCTGTTTTTGCCGTAATGGAATTGTTGGACAAGTTTGAAGGTGCATTGCATCCCGAGCCGCCACCGCCTGAATTAGCGAGTGTGGTAAAACTTGCTACGCCCGAATAGCCGGAGCAATTTGCCTTCACCTGCCAGTTGTAACCCGTCGCTGCGCTCAATCCGCTGATTGCGTATGAATTGGATGCGGTTGTGCCGGCAGTCGACCAGGTAGTCACGCTGTTCTTTTTGTATTGAACGGTGTAACTGGCAGCGCCGCTTACCGCAGTCCATGACAACACCGCCGAAGCGCTCGCGATATTTGTGGTTACCAGTCCCGAAGGTGGATTGCAGGTTGTGTTTCCTCCTCCTCCGCTGCCGCCCGTGGTGCTGAAACTGGCCGTAGCGGAATAGTTGGAACAATCGGTTTTTACCTGCCAGTTGTAGGCGGTATTGGCTGTTAATCCGGTCAGGTTGTAGGAGGCTGAGGAAGTATTTCCTGCTGTGTTCCAGCTGGAGGAAGCGGCGGTTTTATACTGGACGGTATAGGTGGTGGCTCCCGTCACGGCTCCCCATGAAAGCGTTGCAGACGAACTGCTTACGTTGGAAGCCGTCAAACCGGCCGGGGTGGTTCCCGAAGATGTCAGGCAGCTTGCATTTTGCACCTGCGTCCGGATGCGGCTGCCGGGTACAGGTCCGAAGCCGTTGTTGAAGTTGATGCCGTAACTCGTCAGGTGGCAGTAACTCATAATGGTGCCGCCATTGACGGGCGCCGGGCCGGGCGAGCAATTACCCTCGGGTGTATAGCAATTGTCGAGGGCGCCGCCGGGCCAGTTGCAGGAGTGTGTGTGCCAGGCGCCAAGGTTGTGCCCCAGTTCATGCGTTACTACCTCCACCGACCAGGAATAGGTCGGCACGTTTTGGTAGGAGGTATTGATGGCGCTCACGCCGTGCGCGTAGTTTTTAAAACAGATGACATCGAGGTAGGCGATGCCGCCTCCGAGGTTGCGCGTGGAAAGAAAATGGGCGAGATTTCCGGTGAAATCGGTGCCGCGCGTGGCGCGAAAAGCGTTAAGCACCGAACTGGTACTGCCGTATGAAGCATATGGGTCCGATGATGTCCAGACGTATATTTGTGAAATGGCAATACCGACGTTTTCGTTCGCATACAGCGCTGCGACCTGATTAAAGAGACCTGTTACGTAGTTGGTGACGTTGGTCGTACTGGAGCCTTTGTCCAGGTACATTTTGTAATCGCACTCGAAGTAGACCTGAACGGCTTTGCAGCCCACACCGCGGTCACCGGAAGCGGGTTCCTCGTCGGGCACTACCGCCTCATCGTCTGCAAAACAACTGAACGGCGAGCCGGCCTTTATATCCTGCGTGCGGTAAAGGATGTATTTCCCCGGGTTATCTTCGAGTTGGCCGAGTTGATACACAGCGACCCCGTCGTCGATCATGGCCATCACGCCGTCTTCGAATACGCTCACTGCCGCCAGCGAGTTCGGATGACCGCGCACAATGCCGCGGTAATGCACTCCGGGTTGATAGGAGAGATTATCCTGTGCGTTCGTGCCAAGTGTGCCCAGGGTGAAACCCGGCGCCAGCAATTCTGTTTTTACGAGTTCGAGTTCAAAATTTTCGCCATAAGCATTTGGAACAGAATATGTTAAAGTAAGGGGGGCGGTTTGAAGGAGTTGTTGTAAAACGGCTTGATCGGGTTCGAGGATGGTGGCGTTTTCAACCACCGATTGAAGGTCTGTTCGCTCCTGTGTGACGGTAAGCATCTGCACTTCCTGGAAATTACCCGAAAGCCGGTAACTTTCCAGCCAGTCTGCCACATAACCGGCGTTTTGGGCCGACGAGCCGGTTGGGAGAAGCAGCCATAACACCGAAGCGATGCCGAATGAGCGGAGTACGATTAAAGAAAATCTGGTCATGATAAAAAAAGACTGAAAGGGTGAAACAATCGGTTTATCTTCACTAATGCGAGTCACGGATTTAAAGTAGTATTCAATTGATTTTCAGCAAATTAATCAGAAAACAAAATCGGGTCATCTCCTGACGCGATCGAGTTTTAGCCAGTGATTCGTATCACTATTCTGGAGGATTAAAAATGTTCAATCTCAATTCCAGGCTTGTCAAGGAACTTCCCGAAGGGATGGGATTCGTGCAGCGCGGTCTGTACTATGCCGACAGCCTGTTCGAAACGATCCGGGTATTTCAGGGGCGCATACCACTTATGGCACGGCATTGGGCGCGACTTTCAAGAGGTTTGGGGCTGATGGGGTATGACGTACCGGCTGACTGGTCCGGGGCTTTTTTTGAACAGGAAATCCTGCGAATTGCTCCGGGGAATGCCCGTGTCAGGCTGACCGTCTGGCGGAGTTCGGGCGGACTTTTCAACCCTGAAAACAATACTCCGCAATTTCTGATTGCCGCGCAGGCATTGGAGTCCGACGGTTATGAATGGCTTTCCAGGGGTAGTCGTTTGGGCTTTTGCAAGTCAGTGCGCCTTCCTTTGGATGATTATTCCGGTTTAAAGACCCTGAATGCCGGGCGTTATGTGGCGGCGGCGCAGGAAGCGGAAGCAAAAGGCATGGATGATGTACTTATCCTCAATGCAAGCGGCCATGTATGCGAAACGACGAACAGTAACGTATTCTGGCTGGAAGAGGATACGCTTTGCACGCCGCCGCTGACAGACGGTTGTGTAACCGGCGTCATGCGGGAATTATTGCTTGCCTTAACAAATGCCGGAGGGTATGTGATAAAGGAGAAATCCGCTACTTTCGCCGACCTTTTGGCTGCTGACGAGGTGTTCCTCACCAATGCTGTCAGGGGCATACGCTGGGTAAGGGAGTGCGAGGGAAAGGTGTTCGAATCCTCGCGAACGGCAGCCGTTTACGAACTACTGGTCAGTCATTTTTCACAAAAAAATTCATGATCACGTTTTATCAATTGCATTGTCAGAACTAGAAATCGCCCTCCAAAGGCCATTAAATTTTAACATTTTACGGTTGTTAAATTTTTTCGGGAAAGAGGTTTATTCCAAACAAACACATACAATCCACAGAAAATGTCGCTCAATCGCCCCGCAGCAGTCGGCTTTATTTTTGTCACGCTTCTGATCGATGTCATCGGTTTCGGCATTATTATTCCTGTGATGCCCAAGCTCATCACCGAACTCACCGGCGAAACCCTGAGCCACGCTTCCCGAATCGGCGGCTGGCTGATGTTTTCGTACGCGCTCATGCAATTTCTTTGCGCCTCCGTCCTCGGAGGGCTGAGCGACCAGTTCGGCAGACGCCCAGTTCTGCTCTTTTCACTATTCGGGTTTGGTGTGGATTACATTTTCCTCGCCTGTGCGCCGTCTATCGGCTGGCTGTTCGTGGGGCGGATACTTGCCGGTATCCTGGGCAGCAGTTTTACGACCGGTGCAGCCTATATTGCCGATGTGAGCACCCCGGAAAAACGCGCCCAAAACTTCGGTATGATAGGTGCAGCCTTCGGCCTCGGATTTATTATCGGCCCCGTGCTGGGCGGTTTGCTGGGGCAATTCGGCTCGCGTATTCCGTTTTTTGCTGCTGCCGGACTGGCGTTGATAAACTGGCTCTACGGTTTTTTCATATTGCCCGAATCCCTTTCCCCGCAAAACCGCAGGCCCTTCGACTGGAAACGGGCCAATCCCGTCGGCACCCTGCTTCAGTTGCGCAAATACCCTGTTATAAGCGGTTTGGTGGTGTCGCTGATACTGCTGTACATAGCATCCCATGCCGTGCAGGGCACCTGGTCGTTTTACACCATGGAAAAATTCAAATGGAATGAGGCCATGGTCGGTTATTCCCTCGGCTTCGTGGGCATCGTCAGCGCCATTGTGCAGGGCGGCCTGATCAGAATATTGATCCCGAAACTTGGACAGGAGCGCGGCGTGTATGTCGGGCTGGCACTTTATTGCATCGGTCTGGTCTTGTTTGCATTCGCCTCGCAGACCTGGATGATGTTTGCTTTTTGCATTCCCTATTGCCTGGGCGGCATTG
>JAKOXM010000188.1 GCA_029781095.1 Bacteroidota bacterium | reverse complement strand
CTTTTATCGCCATCGCTGGTGCTCTGGGCATGGGTGCTGGGCGGCGTGATCAGCCTTTGCGGGGCGCTGAGCAATGCCGAAATCGCGGGCATGATGGCCGGGTCGGGCGGCGAATACGTGTATTTCCGGCGCATATACGGTCGATTCATGGCATTTTTATGGGGCTGGAGCACTTTTGCCGTGATCAAAACGGCGGCAGTGTCGTCGATCGCGTACGTCTTTGCGCAATCTTTCAATGCGATCATACCGCTTCCGCATTTGCCGGAATCCATCGAAAGTTTTCAGTTCCTGGTATTTAAACCCTTTGAAAATGCGGGGGTGAAGGGATTGACGATCGCCCTTATTCTGGTCCTCACCTTTCTCAACACGCGCGGCCTGAAAGGAGCGGCGGCGCTTAGCACCTGGATCACTCGATTGGTGATCGCGGGACTTCTGGCCATTGTCGTTTCAGGCTTGTTGTTCGGGGGCGGCAGTTTTTCCAATATCCAGACGCATGCTGCAGATTATGTGTCACGCGACTGGACGGATTTCGGGCTCATCAAGGCCATGTTTGCCGCTCTGCTGGCCGCTTTTTGGGCCTATGAAGGCTGGAACACGGTAGGTTTTCTCGGCGGCGAGATACAAAACCCGCACCGGAACCTGCCGCTGGCGCTGTTTGCCGGCATGATGGTGATCATCGGGGCGTATGCGCTTGTTAATTTTACCTATTTGTATGTGCTGCCGATCGACCAGATCATCGGGGTGCACCAGGCAAAAAACGAGATCGCAGCCGTTGCCGTGGTGCGGCATTTTGCCGGCGACACCGGCGCGACACTCATTTCCATTATTATCCTGATTACCACCCTGGGCTGCACCAATGCTACCATACTGATGCCGCCGCGCGTGTACAATGCCATGGCGAATGACGGCCTGTTTTTTCGGCGTGCCGCAGAAATTCACCCGACCTTTCACACCCCCAACCCGGCACTGTGGATGCAGGGCATATGGGCCTGCCTCCTTGTATTGTCGGGCAGTTTCGACCAGTTGACCGATATGCTGATCTTCGCGGCGTTCTTCTTTTACGGCGCTACGGCGTTCGGTGTATTCGTGATGCGTCGCCGCGAACCGGATGCGGAGCGGCCTTACAAGGTTTGGGGTTACCCGGTCGTGCCGGCACTCTTCGTGCTGTTTTGTGCCGCGCTAATCATCATTACATGTATCAATTCTCCCCGCGAAGCGGGTCTGGGCACCGTACTTGTGCTCACCGGTGTCCCGATGTACTATTTCTGGAACAGGAGAAAAAGTTAAAGACGCACCGGATTTTACCGCTTCCGGTGATCTTCCTGAAATCACGAGGAAAAAATCGAAATCGCTATCGACGGCTTTCGGTACTCTGAAGGCCTTTCTCTTTCCAGCGTTCAAAAAACGCCGGGATACATTTTCCGCTCAGGTCCGAATTGGCATTGAACAATACGCAAATGCCGATCCCGTCGCGGCGGTTAAAGGCGATCTCGCTTTTATAACCGTTGACATAACCGCCGTGGTAGATGATGGTATCCCCGCCGTGTTCCAGCACACGCCAGCCGAGGGCATAGGAAGCCTCGTCGCGGCCGATCCAACCGGGGAAAATGCGCCTTTCCTTGCCCGTTTTGATTACGGGGTGGAACACATGATCGAGGGTGCTGTCGCCTATGACGTCGTGCTTGTGCCCAAGTAACAGCTCGAGCCAGTTGCCCATGTCAGTAATACTGGCGTTGACGCCGCCTGCTGCTGCGGAGTTGTAGTAAAACGGCGAGACGGCATCCGCACGCCATCCGGCGCCGGTTTTAAAATGCGGCAGTGCCTTGTTCGAGGTCCGGCACATTGTGTTGTAATCGCAGGAGGCCGATTGCATCCCGGCAGGCTGGAAAATCCTTTCAGTCAGCAATTCCTGGTATGTTTTGCCTGTGGCGCCGCGCATCACTTCCTCGATCGCGCAAAAAGCGGCGTTTTGATAGCTGAAAAACTCGCCTTCCTTTCCGCTGATCGGGGCTTTGGGAAAATACTCGGTGACAATTTTCCGGATATCAAAGCCCCGTTCGATCAGGTTGGTATAAGC
>JAKOXM010000174.1 GCA_029781095.1 Bacteroidota bacterium | reverse complement strand
AAATTTTTGCCGTCCTTTAAAACCGGCGTGCTTTCGGGCGTTCCTTTCTCAACCTCGTTCCGTTTCCTGTTTTTCTGCCTTTTATTTCCCGGTTTTCTTTTTTCCCAAAATCGCATTCCCGATTCCATTGCGCTCCGGACGGTCGTCATTCAGGCTACCCGCGCCGATGAAAGGAGTCCCATACCGCATACCAATATCAATGCTGAAAAGATTGCGCGCGCCTATCAGGCACAGGATGTCCCGTTTCTGCTTTCCGGCGTGCCATCGCTTGTGGAAACTTCGGATGCGGGTACAGGCACCGGATATACGGGGATGCGAATTCGCGGCAGCGACCCCACGCGCATAAACGTCACGATCAACGGTGTGCCGCTCAATGATGCCGAAAGCCAGGGCGTTTACTGGGTGGATTTGCCTGATCTGGCGTCGTCGGCAGCAGAAATACAGGTTCAGCGCGGCGTCGGCATGAGTACCAATGGCGCGGGGGCGTTTGGCGCCACCGTAAATCTTGATTTGTCGCGCGTTGAACCCGAGCCGGTTGCCGTTATAACCAATACGCTCGGATCCTTTGCCACGCGGAGACACAGCGCATACCTGGGTACAGGTTTGCTGGGCGGGAAAATCGCATTCAGCGGCCGTATTTCAGATATTCGGTCGGATGGCTATATCGATCGGGCAGGTTCGGAACTAAACGGACTGCATCTTACCGGTGCTTATATCGACGACCGTCAATCGCTTCAGGCCCATTTGCTTGATGGAAAGGAAATTACTTATCAGGCGTGGAACGGTGTGCCCGCGCAGTACATCGAAGATGAAAACTTGCGAACCTTCAATACAGCCGGAACGGAGCAACCCGGCGAACCCTACCGCGACGAAGTGGATAACTATAAACAGCGCCACTTCCTGGTTCATTACAAGCGATTTCTGAGGCAGGGCCTCCAACTCCAGCTGAACGGGCATTACACGCGGGGGAAAGGCTACTACGAACAATACAAAGCGGCCCAGTCCTACGCGGACTATGGACTCGCAAGCCCTGTTATCGGTGACAGCCTCATTGCCGCCACCGACCTGATCCGCCGCCAATGGCTCGACAATTATTTTTACGGGAGCACCTTTGTCCTTCGCTGGCAGGTTCCTGTAAGCTTTCCCTGGATGTCCGGGGCGCCGGTGCTGAGCCTCGGCGGCGGCCTGAACCGTTATGAAGGAACGCATTTCGGCGAGATCATCTGGACGCAACAATTTGCGGGTATCCCCAAAGATTACCGGTATTACGACAATGATGCAGACAAGCGTGATGCGAACCTGTTTGCCAAAATGGAAATCAGTTTCGGCAAAGGCTTTACGGCTTTTGCCGACATGCAGATGCGCGGAGTACGGTACCGGTTTTTAGGCTATGACAAAGACCGGAACAATGTGACGCAAAATGCGATACTCACATTTTTTAACCCGAAAATGGGTTTAACCTATTCATTTCAGAAAAACTGGATAGCTTACTGTTTTTGGGGCGTCGGAAACCGCGAACCCAATCGCGACGACTATACCCAGTCGACACCGGAAAGCCGGCCGCTGCCTGAACGGCTCTATGACCTGGAGACGGGTGTTAAAACCGGCGCAGCGAATTGGCACGTATCCGCCAATTTTTTTCACATGCGCTATCGCAACCAACTGACACTCGACGGCCGTTTAAATGACGTGGGTGCTTATGTCAGGACGAATGTGCCGCGAAGCAGTCGCACAGGACTGGAATTAGAGGCATCCGGCACCCTTTTCTCCGGGTTGATGCTGGCAGGAAACGTTGCCCTCAGCAAAAATGTAATCAATGAATTCACGGAATTTACCGACAACTGGGATACCGGCGGGCAGGAGACCATCATACACCGGAATACCGATCTTGCATTTTCTCCCGATATCATTGCCCGCGGAGAGATCAGTTACGGGATACTGGAGAAACCGAACCGCCATGCGTTGTCGGCAACCTTGTCTGGGAAATATGTCGGCAGGCAATTTCTTGACAATACCTCGAGCGACAATACCGACCTGCCGGGTTACTTTTTCTCCGATATCAGGGTCAACTACGACCTGATGAATGTGTTTGGGAAAAAACTAAGCGTAATTGTGGCCATAAACAACCTTTTCGACGCCCGGTATTCATCCAATGGCTGGACCTACAGGTTTATTTCGGAGGGGTACGACCCAAGGCCCGACGACCCGTACAGCCGGTCTGAAGGAGGGGGCGTATACAACCTGACCGGTTATTTCCCGCAGGCGGGTCGCAACTGGATGGCGACGTTGCAGCTACGCTTTTAGGCATCTTCGTTGCAAAAAACGAATGTCAATTTGTTGTCGGACAGGATTTACAGGATGCTTGCCTGCATTTACCCTGTAAATCCTGTCCGAAATTTGCCTGTTGCTCAGTACCGCCTCACAACGAGGCGCTTGCCGGGCACCAGTTTTTCATCCTGGCCTACACTGTTCAGTTGAGCCAGTTCAGCCACGCTCATTTTGAACTTGATCGCGATCGAATTCATCGTCTCGCCTTGCCGTACGATGTATTCCTGCGTAGGCGGGAGATCCGTCTGTTGCTGGCCGGTCGTGGTCGTGGCAGTTCGTGCCGGGTTGTTCAGGCCTGCTACCTGGGTTTCCTGGAATGTGCCGGGAGATTTGTAATCATAAACGACCGGAGACTGGGGAGACGTTGTCTGGGTCTGTGAATTCAGCAGGTTGGATACCTCGGAAGGCACTGCAGGCGCCGAAACCCGGGATGTGTTGTTGTTCGGGGCGGTCTGTACGCCTGTTTGGCAGGTGCATTCCGGAACCACCAGCGCCTGGCCTGTCCGGATCGTGACCGGTCCTTCCAGCGGCATATTGTTGGCGCGCCGGAAGCACTCTTCAGCGCAGCCGTAGCGTTTGGCGATACCAAACAAAGTTTCTCCTTTCTGGACGTAGTAAACACCCGATTGAGATTGGGTATTGCTGTATTGAGCAGGCGTGCTGTACTGGTTGGGAGCGTAATTGTATTGACCTGGGGTTGTCTGCTGATTCCAGTATATCGACTGATTGACCACAGTTGGTCCGCCTGCACCGGCATATGACTGATTGGAATCCCCTTTAGCCGTTATCCCGGCATTATTGTTGGCCGGCGGTTTTTGAAGCCAGACCTTTTGGCAGATTTCGATGTGGTCGGGGTTCTTGATATCATTCCACTTGATGATCGATTTCAAGTCAACGTTATAGGTGCGGGCGATGGCTTTGAGTGATTCACCGCGTTGCACGATATGGTATCCGGTACCGGGCTGCTCGGGGCAATTGGCCAGGCCTTGCCAGCCGGCGCCCTGGGTTCCGGTCTGGTCCGGTTTCCAGGTTGTGGCATTGCCGGCAGAAGCTTGTTCCTTGTCTTCTCCAAGATAACCCGACGCGGCAGTTCCGGTCCACTTTGAGGCGGAATTGCCGGAAGTGTTCGCCTGCTGGGTATTCTGGCAAATGGAGCTCAGATAACTGTCCAGATAACTGCCGTTTACACCGATCAGGCGCATTTCGTTGTCCTGTTGCTCAAGCGGTGTGGAGCCGACACGACTGTTTATGATACCAAGGCCAAAGATGAAATCGAAATCCATGCTTTCCTTATAGTTGCGGGCCGGTTCGCCATGAAATGAATATTGATACCGGCAGGTGGCCAGTTTGGACCCCGTAAAACGAATGATGGAAGGCGAGGACTCACCCTGAAGGTTGTCCTGGTAGCTTAGCCGGGTGGTGTCGATCGCAAATACATATTTGGGAGAAACCAGGAGGTAATAGCTGGCTACCCTTTTGATCTGAATAGCGGAGTAAATGGGCATCATGAGGTAATCCTGCGGCCGCTGTATCAGGATGTACATCTGGCGGACGGAAGATTGCTGGTTGATCGTGCGAACAGCATCGTCATTGAGTTTCAGGTTGCGGCAATCGTAGGTGCCATCCGGAAGTGACTGGGTAGGCATTCCATTTTCGCCGGACATAAAGATGTATTGCTCGTCAGCGTTGGGACGTATGGAATAAGCGAATACGGAATTGCCGGATTTGGTGTACCTGTATTCCAGTTGATCCATACAACCGGAGTTGAACAGGAGATATACCGGTGTCTGGGCGGACAATGCAATGAGCGAGAACCCGCTCAGGATTGATAAAATGATCTTTTTCATGGCAGATCGTTTTTTGAACAGAGTGGTTTGGTTTTGAGTGAATTTGAATATTTCATCGTTTTCGGATATATTGTGAATGGCAGTAAATATAGGCCCGAAAACTGTAGATTTAAAATCGTTTATTTTGGTATTTTCAATATTTCGCGGGGTTGCGGCTCCCTGCCGGCTGCAAAGCCATTGGCTGCAGCCAGTTTTTCCGCAGGCAGACCATACTGATTGGCTATTGAAAGCAGCGTATCGCCGGGTTTTACGATATATTCTCCCACGTACTCAAACCGGGTATTGGGCGAATATTTAGGATCGCTTGTCCCGGGAACCATGCTTTTGGGTGCGTTGCCCGCGGGTGCGACACCTTGCGCAGGCTTGAACGTCGGCAGATAGATGCGATCGCTTTTGGTATCCGAAACAGTCAGAATAACGCCTTCGGGGATCAGGGTATCGTCATTGGCCGGGATATTGGGCACATTGCGGTTCATATGCCGGAAATATTCGGATGTGTAACCGTACCGCCGCGAAACGGAGCCAATCGTTTCGCCTTTCTGTACCCTGTATTGCGCCAGGCCTGATGCGGCAGACCCCGGCATGGCCGAGGGTGTGATGCCCGTTGTTCCGGGTTGATCGGATCTGGCAACCGTCAGCCGTTGACCCGGCGTTATGATAACGGTACCGCTGCCGGGCAGGTTGTTCATCTGCCTGAGCGATGATTCGGTGATCCCGTATTTACGGGCAATGGAAGAGATCGTTTCGCCTTTTTGTACGACGTGTTCTTTGTTCGTATTTGTTATGCCGGTACCGGGCGGGAGATTGCTTCCCTGAGGCGACAGCCAAATCTTCTGACAGACCTCGATTTTATTGGGGTCAGTGATTTTGTTCCAGTTGGCGAGCGATTTTGAATCGAGGTTGTAGATACGTGCGATGGAATTCAGCGATTCGCCGGGTTGCACGAGGTGATACCCGAAGCCCGGTTTTTCCGGGCAGTTGGCGAGCGGCTGCGATCCGCCCTGGGCCGGCTGGCGGGGTGCGTAATCCTCCTTGTCAGGCTCGATAAAAGTTGAATTGTCGGTATTGTTGTCCTGGGGCCATCCGGTGGCAAAAGGATCGGAATTGTTGGACTGCTTGCCATCGCGGCATGATGCGGTGATATATTCCTCCATGCCTATGCCATTGATTTTCAATAGCCTGTAGACATTTTGCTCCATTTCGCTGCCGTTTCGTCCGGATCGGTTACTCACAAGCCCCACTCCCGGAATGAGTTCAATATCCATGCGCGGAAGATCGTCGGACACCGGTTCCAGCCGGAATGAATACTGGCGGCGGCAATCGTAGTCCCGCATGCCGGTAAGGTATACGGCTGAAGCGACACCGGGTTGTGAAAGATTGCGGGCGTAGTTGATGTTGGCGGTGTCGAGCAGAAAATCGTAGCTGGGCGAACGAAAAACAAATGAAGTGCCGGCGCGAAATATCTGCCCGGCAGCTTCCACCGGCATCGACAGGTATCCGTTTTGTACTTTGTGTACGATGTAGGCAAGCCGCCCGCCCGCGTTGATGGCATTCACATCACTGCTGCTAAGTGTGACATTGCGGCAGGAAATAGTTCCTTTCGGCAGGCTGGCTGTGGTAGCAGGGGTATTGCTGCCTATTTTGAAAAAATAAAGTTCGTCTTCCCCTTTATTCATGGCGTACATCAGCAAATCCTGCCCGGAATACGTGTAGCGGTATTCCAGCTGATTCATGCATGTCGGATCGAACTGGATGTAAAGCGGCGCCTGGGCAAACGACCATGCAGTGGTGCTGAAAAAGAAAATGATGGAAAGAAATTGTTTCATCGCGAATTGTTTTCAGAGGGGAAAACGGTTTGTAGTGATCCTGACTTTCGGCACATTTGTATAATCCTGGCTGCAAGATTAGGTCAAAATTTTGAAACAACAATTTGAAAATCAAGGAAGTATTAAAAAAAACGAAAAAAAGTCCTGTTTATCTGCCCCTTCCCCGAATTTTTAACACACTTTCTTAACGCAAATTGTGTCGGAAATCTATACCGGCGTGTAGTTTTTTTGCCTCTAAATTCATTTGCCCGATTCATCCTAAGCCGTTCATCCGCTACATTTGCCGAATGACAAAACCTTTGATACTGGTCACCAATGACGACGGGATCGTAGCGCCGGGCATTCGCGTGCTCGTGGAAATTGCCTCGGAGATGGGTGAGGTCGTGGTGGTGGCCCCCGATTCCCCGCAAAGCGGTCAGGGGCATGCCATTACGATCCATGACCCGTTGCGACTTAAAAAAGTGAATATTTTTCCCGGCGTGGAAGCATGGGAATGCTCGGGCACGCCGGTCGACTGCGTAAAAATCGCCAAACACGTCGTGTTGAAAGACCGCCAGATCGCCCTCTGCGTATCCGGTATCAACCACGGAACCAATGCATCGATCAATATCCTCTATTCCGGGACGCTGTCCGCTGCCATGGAAGCCTCAGTAGAGAATATCAAAAGCATCGGGTTTTCGCTGGATGATTTCAGCTTTGACGCGGATTTCAAACCCTGCCGCCCCTGGGTGCAAAGAATCATGCAATATGCACTGGAGCAGCCTTTTGAAGGCGGCAAGCTGCTGAATGTGAATATTCCTAAATTGCAGGCCGATCAAATCCTCGGCATGCGTATCTGCCGTCAGGCCGATGCCAGGTGGGTGGAAAATTTCATAGAAGGCCACGATCCGAGCGGCCAGCCTTATTACTGGCTGACCGGCGAATTCATAAATGAAGACCATGGTGAGGATACCGATATCTGGGCGCTTCGTAATGGTTATATTTCCATTGTGCCTTCCATGCACGACCTGACCGATTATAAATCAATCCGGGGTTTGAAGGGGCTGTCTCTTTTATCCGCGGAACAACATCTTTAAATCCAACATATCCTGACATGTTCAATCAGAATAAAATATGGGCCGGCCTGCTTTTCGGTCTGTTATTGCCTGCCGTGGGCTCCGTCCTTATCTTTCAGATATTCAAGTTTCTTGCGGTGCTGGGCGGCGCCAGCGGGGAAGGTTTTACGCCAAACTTTCGTGAACGAACCAGCGTCGTCATCGCAATCGCACTCAACATGATACCGATGAATATTTACCGCAAGCGACGTTGGGAACTGTCCATGCGCGGCGTCATGATTGCCACCGTCTTGCTGGCATTTGCCTGGATTCTGCACTATTCGCTGCTTGTGTTCTGATCAGAAGCCGTAATCGCGTTCGACCAGACAAATACGGGTTTTATAAGCCGTATACCATTGTTTTCGCCCAAGTTCCTGGGCTGCGAGGTGTTCTGTGTTGGCTTTCCATAGCCGGATAGCCTCCAGGCTTTCCCAGTAAGAAACAGTAATGCCAATCCCTTCACGTGCCGATTCCACACCCAGGAAGCCGGGCTGGCCGGCCGCCAGCTCAACCATGTGATCGGCGGTTATCTCATACCCCTCGTCAATTTCTGTTCGGAGTGATGTGAATATGACGGCGTAATAGGG
>JAKOXM010000171.1 GCA_029781095.1 Bacteroidota bacterium | reverse complement strand
TAGCCGGCCTGGCGGTTATTGATCCCGTTTTCGTCGCTCAAATAGGCAAAATGGGCGCTGTCAATACCTATCGGGGCTCTTTCGTCGAAGAGGGGGGTATGGGTGATGCGTACGAGTTCGTTGCTGCGCTGATCCAGGTCAAAAAAGAAAACATCGAAACGGTTGATCGGCAAAATGGTATCCAGCCGTTCGAGCGAAAGGGTATCTGTTGCCCTGTTGCTGGAAAAAAGGATGCCCTTATGACCGTCGAGACTCGTCACGGATGCGTCGAGGTCGTCCCAGAAATCCTGCGTGAGGCGCTCGGTTTGTCTCGTAATGGTGTGGTAGATGAACAGATCGGAGTAGCCTTTGATCGCTGCCGACAAGACAATATCCGCCGGATTGGCGTAATCCATGCTGAAAACGCGCTGATATTCGGGCGACAGGTCGCTGATCTCTTTCTTCCCTGTCGTCAGGTCCAAAGTGGCGATGCGGGGGATATCGCGCCGTTCGTAGAGTACGGCCAGCCGCTGATTGTCCGGATTCCAGGCAATTTGCGGATAATTATAGTCGGTGGCCTGGAGAGCATTGCGTACGCCGCCCCGAAGCAGCTGCTTCCGTTTGCCCGTTTCGAGGTCCAGCATCCATACGCGCCATTTTCCGATATCATTGCTTACCCAGGCAATACGTTTGCCGTCGGGGCTGATCTTCAACTGGGTCAGGGGCAGTTTCTTTTTATTCTTTATGACAATCTGGGCCGAGGGATCGGGTATTTTGGTCATTTTGGCCTCTTCCCGGTACCGCTTCCGGTAATATTCGAGCATGGTATCGGTCGTACGCCGGTATCCGTTGCCGAGTACGTACAGGAATCCGGCGTCGATGCTCCGGTTGATCCTGGTCAGATAGAGCAGATTGCTCACGGTACTGCGACCGAAGTGCAGGCCGATATAATTCCAGAAAGCGTGGCCCGCGATGCGGGGGTGGTCTTTGGCGAGCTTGTCGAAATTCTTATACTTGCCCGATTGTACCAGATCGCGGAACTGGTTGTCGATGTCCGTGCTCCACTCTTCGCCGCAATAGGAGGTGAGTCCGTTGGTGTACCATCCGGGCAGGTTGAGCAATACGGCATTCTGTACGATTTCCTGCAGGTTGGCGCCGAAAAGCATGGAGTTGAGCAATACTCCCGCCATGCCTTCGCGGATCTGCGCGCGCAGGTGGTTGTGATCGCCGTCGAAATAGACAAAAACCTTGTTTCCAACCACCTTCGTTTCGCCGGCCCGGAGTTGAAAAACCTCGTCTTCCCCGATATTGCTTTGTTTGAGATCGGTCAGATCGCTGAAAACCAGCATCTCGATTTTTTCGGTCATCTGGTGTTCCAGCAGTTGCTGGATCGTCAGGAAATCGTATTCGGCGGTTTGCAGGGATGCCTGACCGATGTTGCGGGCATCTCCATACCAGTAGGTGACAAAGTTGGATGATTCATACACCATCCACTCATCGATCTGCCGGTTGTATTGCACGCGGTTTTTCCCGAAAGAAGTCTGGGAGGTCGTTTGCGCCGGAAGGACTGTCAAACCTCCGATGGCGAAACAGGAAAACCGCAAGAAAAATATGTATAAAGATGTTTTTGTCATAGCCGCGCAGTTTTTATGGATAGGTGGCCGTCTTTCCCCGGTAAAAATGCGGTATTTATCCCGAAAGACAATGCCTTGGAATGGCAAAACGTATGAGCAGGGTAAAAGATTTTTGCAGTATATAGTATGTTAGATCCTCCCGGTAAATAATCGGAGAAAAAATAGTTTTACTGAGCAAAATTCAGGCAGATAATCGATGGTGGGATCATCGATTTGTTGCTCCAAAATACCTAATAATATTTCAGCATCTTCTATTGAGATCAATTCATCAGGATTTAGGAAAATTAGGCCGGAAATAGCTTGTCCACGCAGGTTTTTGAGTTTGGCTGTATTAAGGTTCAGCTGGTTGTTGATTACCCTGGTGGTATCTTCATCTGTGTCGATGGATGGTAGGATATTGACTTCATCGGGACTGATTTGATGATACTTTACCTTGGATTCTATATTCTGTTGTAACGGTGACAACAATATTATATCTTCATTTTTGCTCTTGTCGCAATACTGTGGATAGGAATTGCCAGAGGTTCGATTGCGGTTGTCAACTGCTCCACCATCACAGGCAGCCAACAAATTATCGTATTCAAACATTTTTGCCAGTCCTTTTACCTTGTCAATCCCATTCCTCGGGTAAAAGTGTTCAATTACGGTATTTGGCTCGTTTTCTATTCGTTGTTGACAATAACAGCACAAATGTCCTTGTTCTGACAGGAGGGCCTTTCTTAATTCGTTTTTAGAAAAATAAATGACCCCTTCTTCTGGCTCGCGCGGTTCATTTTGCAAATCGCTCCATTGTGTTGGGTTATTTGCCGATTTCCAGTCTTCGAAGGCTTGGGGAGAAGGTTTCTTACGGATATATTTCATTGACTAAGAATCTTTAATCGTTCCATCATTGAATCAGCCTGACGAAGTACAGGGTAATCTGAGGATGTTTCTTCAACGATTTGCTGTCGTACCTCCTCTGCCTGTTGGAATTTTTTTTGTTGTATCAGCGTGAAAAGTTTCCCTACCAGTTCGTCGATGTGATGCGGGTATTTAGGCGTATCCATCACTTCTTCCAAAATGGCGTTCGAATCCAGGCCTTTCGGGTTGCTTGACAATTTGAAAACATCGCCATTGTCGAGTAGAAAAATATCTGCTTTGTCCACCCTACTCAACACCT
>JAKOXM010000165.1 GCA_029781095.1 Bacteroidota bacterium | reverse complement strand
GGGCAGTTCCGCCGCGAGCAGCCCCAAAGCAACCCTGTTTTTTTGACCGACGAGCATGGCAATCTTCAGCCATGGAACAGTCAACCCCGGTTGCCGGAAAAAATGAATGAAGTTGACCGCAGTCTGTACAATTACCTGCGCCTGACCATCATTCCCTACCCCGCCGATTCGCTCCGGACAGGTTATCGATGGTCTTCCGCTTTTTCCCGCACCCGGCTGGCGGGTAAAAACGGGAATGCGGCTTTGGACCACAATCTGAACTGCCGGGTGGTCGGGCAGGAGATGAAGCTCGGGCGCAGTTGTTACAAGGTTGCCGTTGTCTCGACAGCAAGCAGCGGCGCGGGAGGCAACTCCCTTACCTTGGAAGCTGCGCAGTACCTCGACACGCAATCGGGACAACTCGTATATCTCGAATTATCAGGCAATTACGAGATTTTAAGCGGTATTTTGAGCCCTTCAGCCGATATTTTTAAAAACCGGTTTCGCATCCGGCTGGCCTTGAAAGACCATACAAGCCTCATCGCGGACGAGTTGCTCGCATGGAATCGGGAAGATGCGCATATCGCGCAATTGACCAATACTTACAAGTGGATCATACCCCCTGTCTACGATAAAATCGAAAATGCCTTCGGCGGCAGGGAAACCAGGGGATATATTACAACAATGAACGGCCGATGCGGTTATCTGGCCGGCGACGGACAAGTGTTGTTCGATCCGGTTTTCGAATCGGCTCTCGGCGCGGGGAGAGGCCTCCTGCGGGCAACGTCCGGCAACGGATACTGGGCGCTTTACAGCCCGGAGGGCAAGGTTGTACTCGACAGCATGATCTGGATCGAAGCGTTCAACGGACCTGTTATCCTGGCCAAAAACAGGGAAGGTTATCTTTTTTGCAACCAGCAGGGTGACGTGCTGCGCAAAATTCCATTTTCACAATATGACCGCATCGTTCCGGGCGGGCCCGGGCGGTTTCATGTGGAAAAAGACGGCAAACGGGGGCTCATAGACGCCGGGGGCGAGATTATCCCTCCCGTTTATACGTCCGTGAATGAATTACACGATCAGGACGGGAGTACTTTTTTCAGCGCTTCATCGGGCACGGGTTCCATCCTGTTCGATTCGACAGGTCAAACATTGCTGCGTCTTGATTTCGGCGGGATCAGCGGCAAATTCAGCGACCTGTTGATCGTGGAAACCAAAAGATCCGCCATGACAGTTCTCCCGCAATTCTTTTTGTACCGGATCAGGACAGGCAAAACGATAGGGCCGGGATGCCACTACCTGGACGCCTTCGGACCACACTATTTCAAGTGCAAGGACCTTTCCGAGGATAACTATTCAGAAACCATCCTCGACGAGAACGGGAAGGCGGTTGCAAAATTCCGGGAATCAGGTCGTATGTTTTCCCTTTCCGATCCCGTCAGTTCAATGGTAATATGCCAGCAGGAAGTATCGAAAGGCGATGTTCGCGCCGGCATTTTCGATCTGGCGGGCAAATGGGTGTTGCCGCCAACCCTAAAAGGCATCCGTTCCATCAGCAAGGAAGGCATTGTTGTGGGTATCGACGCGGATAACGCCATGTGGGGATTGATCACCCTCGAAAGCGACACAATTTTGCCGTTTGAGTACAGGACGATCTGGCACATAAGCGGGAGCTGGTACTACATCCTCGATTACCGTCAAAACGGGTTTTTCAATGCCGGAGACAAAGCATATCGCCCACTGCCGCCCGGACTGAGCGGCACCGGCGTTTTCAGGGCAGGCAACACGAATTACCTGTTGGTGGAAAATGGGCAAAAACAGTTCGGGTTGTGCGACGAGGAAGCGCATTTCGTTCTGCAGCCCGAATTCGACGAGATCGTTGCGGAAACCGAAAACGGCATATTGGTAAAAACGCAGGGCAAAATGGGGATCATTCGCCTGAAATGACTTTCTCCATAATTGTAAATACCAAAGGCTCCGTCGGAACACCGAATTTCGACTGGCCCTCGTAAGGCTGCAATTCGCCGGTGTGGCGGTATCCGTGCCGTTCGTACCAGGCGATCAGTTCACGGCGTTTGGTGAATACACGCATAAATATGGAACGACAGCCCTTTTGCGCAGCGTGTTCCGAGGCTGCTGCCAGCAGTTGCTTCCCCGTTCCCTGCGCCTGCTTTTCCGGGTCGACGCTCAACATGCCGAGGTAGAGGCGGTCGCCTTGTTTCTCCAGAAAAACACAGCCGGTCAGGGCCCCGGCATCGTCGGTGTATTTGAGGATGACCGCGTTTTCGCGCCCCAGCAATTCAGACAGGCCTTCTGCATCGGTGCGCAGGTCGCCTTCCAGCAGGTTCGCTTCGGTCGTCCAGCCTTTTTTGGAGATTTCACCGCGATAAGCGCGGTTGATGAGGACGAGCAGCGCAGGGATATCGTTTTCGGTAGCAATG
>JAKOXM010000148.1 GCA_029781095.1 Bacteroidota bacterium | reverse complement strand
ATCGGGATGCCATATAGACAACTGCCGACGGGGTATTGGTCGGCGCCCTCGAAAGAGATTACCAGATGTTCTTCGCTGTGGCTGATGTGTTCGTAGTCCGGTATGCCCAAAAAATGAACGCGCGGCGGCGGCATCTCCGACGCTACTGCTTTGTGGCCCAGATCGAGGCAAAGTTTGCCTTTGGCAGGCTTGCTGACTACCCGGCAGAGGAGTACGGCGGCGTGCAAAAAATCAAGGTCGCGGAATTTGGTCGAGTAACCCCAATCCCAGAGCAAAACAGTGCCGGGGCTGAGACTGCGTTCCGGATGACGGGCATGGACGGGCAAAGCAGGTGTACCGCCGCAGACCAGTTCTTCCGGCCTGATCCCTTCTTTTTCCAAATCACGGATCAGGGCATTTACTTCAGAAAAACAGGCATCGCAAGCGGCTTCCCGCTGCTCCGGGTCCGATTGGTGCAAATGGCCGTCGTATATATGAAGTCCGCGGGCGCGCAACGAAGGAAAATTCATCAGTTGAACGTACAGATCGAATGCCTCGGGGCCGGGTTTTACGCCCGTGCGGTCCATGCCCACATTCAGATCGAGGAAAACGCCCGGGGTTGTCCCGATGGCTTCTGCATGGCGCGCTATGGCCTGTAATTGTTCCGGATTGTCGGCGAGCACGGAGAATTTTACTTCAGGATGTTTTTCAGCCAGTTGGAAGAGGTGTAAAAGCGCCGGACCGTAAAGCGGATACGCCATCAGGATGTCTTTTCCGCCGTTTTCGGCCACCATATCCGCTTCGCTCAGCGTCGCGCATTTGAACCGGGTGATGCCGGCTTCCACCTGCATCCGGATCACCTGCGGCAGTTTGTGGGTTTTGACATGCGGCCGCAGACGGCCGGGGTCACCCGCAATGGCGATCATGCGCCGGATATTTTCCTGTATCCGATCGGGGTACAGGAGTATGGCGGGTGATTCGACGTTGTTTTCGTTCGTGACAGTGTACCAGGAGAGGGACATGATTTTTTATCTGGACAGGCTTTACAAGATTTACAGGTTGCGCAGTTGTACGGGAGACAAACTCCCATGTAGGAACAACGAAAAATGACCAATAACACTTTACGTCGCGTCCGTCGTGGTGAATCACACGTCGTGCAGTTCAAAAATCGCCTCAATCTCGACCGCGATATTGCCCGGCAGGACCATGCCCACCGCGCTTCGCGCGCCTTTTCCGTTTTCATCGCCCAGCAATTCCACCATGAGTTCGCTGAAACCATTGATCACCTGGGGCTGGCCGGCAAATCCCTGCTCACAATTCACCATGCCCAGCGTTTTGATCAGACGTTTGATCCTGTCCAGATCGCCGATCTGTGCCTGGATTGTTGCCAGCATCGTGAGCCCGGTCTGGCGGGCGGCTGATCTGCCTTCTTCCAGGCTCAGGTCTTTACCGACAAAGCCGGTGATCAGAGAGCCGTCTGCCCGTTTGGGAGGCTGACCAGACACGTACATCATATTGCCGGTGATCACAACCGGATGATAGATTCCGCCCGGTGGCGGCGGTGGCGGCAATTCGAGGCCCAGTTTTTTGATTTGCGATGTTATCATTGAAAAGGCTTTATTATTGTAAAATTTTGTTATTCATCAGATGACTCAAAGTCATC
>JAKOXM010000138.1 GCA_029781095.1 Bacteroidota bacterium | reverse complement strand
ACCGCTACGAATGTGCGCCCTGGTGCACCTGGACGATGCGTTACGAGGTCGGAGGCGACCCGCTTACGCAAGATGGCCCGACGGTGGCATTCAGGGGGACATTCGCAGGCCAATCGAGCACGATAAAAACTTTTTCGCTCAGTCCGGCCACGATAGGCCTGAAAAAGATATATCCGCTTTCTTCGTCGAGTTTAAGCCCCATGATTTACCAGTGCCAGGCATACGAGCCGCCGACTTCAGTGCCGCCGTTCTGTTACGACCTTCTCTCGCAGGACAACACGGTATACCCGCCTCAAAATCCGGCGCCGATACCGCCGAGCCTGATGGATATTACGTACGGTCTGACCCCGCCCATGATCTGTGATTCTTACTGCAAAATGAATCCGAAAGGCCTGGAATACCCGCATTGTCCCGAATAAACCGGCCCGAACGGCATAATCAGGCCCGCTAAAGCCTGTCAGTTCAATACCTTCCTCCCGCTCCGGCTGCCCGGTAGCGGGAGTTTTTATTTCAATTGGGCCGCTTTTTCCAGCAGCCACTCACGGTCGGTAATGGATTGTTTGGCTTCAATGCGCTCACTCAGTCGCCGCGCGCGTGCAGCATCGCCTTTGACCGTTGTGGAAAGTTGAAAAAGCAGGTTGACAAAATTTGTGTTTTGCTCTCTTGTCAGTGAAGAAATCACCTTTTGGGAGGCCCGGCTGAGGTACATTTTAAAGGAATCGATTTTGTAGGGCAGCAGGTCGGACTCCAGTTCATAGTAAATTTTCAATTCCAGGCGGCGGGAAAAAATGTGGTAATCCAGTTCCTGAAATGCCTGCGGAAGCACATCGAGCGCGCGGTTGTACTCGCCGGTATAGAACAGGAAATTGGCGTATATGAGGTGGTAATAATCCTGGCTGTCATTGTCGCCATGGATGCGCCCCTGCTGTGAGGTGATAAAATGTTCGGCCCAGGCAAAATCACCCAGCCGGAGGGCGGTATTGCTCGTGCTGAGGAAAGCCGACGGGGAAATTTTATCACTGTAATGCAAATATCCCCTTTCAAAGTGCTCTTTTTGAAAGGTAAAAAGAATGGGAAGAAACTCGCTTCTGCCGCTGTTTACCAGCAAAACACAGATGTTCCGTATGTAGGTAAAATAGGATTTCAGAAGTTCCGGCTGTATGGCCTCTTCGTGTTGTCGCAGCAGCCCGTGCAGTTCTTCGAACTCCGGGACGTCGGTTTGTTCCTTTTCCAGCAGCCGGAAAATCTTGTATGATATCAGCAGGATGGGGTACCGGTCGGCATATCTTTCCGGTAAATTGCTTTCGCCGATGGCCTGAACGATCTCTTCCGGAATATCCAGGCGGGCGACCTTCTGTTGCAGCAGATATTGGTTGAGGAGTTCTGTTTTTATCAGAAAATACTGGAGATCGAGGCTCGAAAGGGTTTGAGGGATATGTACGTCGCCGCGTTTCAGGTTGTGTAAATTTTCATAGGAATGGATCTCGAAATTGAGCAAAAAACTGCGCTGAAAAAAGTCTTTGTCGAGGCGGACGAGGTCGTTTTGGTAAGATTCCAGCTTTTGAATAATGTTGTGATGCCGGCTGTCAAGGGCATGGGACCGGTAAAAAACCGCCTGATCGAGAAGGCGCCGGAATTCGTTTGCCTCCCGCATGTAGTGATTCACCGCAATAAATTCCTTGGCTAATTTATGGAGATCCGACATCACCTTGTCCAGTTTGCCTTCCACAACGGGCATACCCGGGAAAACGGCCTTGTATGCCTCGTCCCGTCTTAAGGCAGACTCCTGAAAATCAGGAGCGGCGCTGGTGATAAATGCCAGTAACGACTGGGTTTCCTTTATAAAATACCCCCTGTTGAAATACGGGGAATCCACAAAAAACTGAAATTCCTGAAGCTCTTCAGTGTTAAAATGCTGCAGCAGATCGATCAGCTGGCTCTTTATCATGTCCCTTTCTATTTTGCCGGAAAAATCGGGAAAATGTGTTACAGATTTTCAAAAAGAGATGTCGCTTCTTTGCATCATTAATCGTCACTACCACTCTTGAAACGATTAAACACAAACATTCCTGATTATGCAAAAGAAGTCAACTTTTCTGTTCTTAACCTTTATTCTGCTGTTTTGCAGCGCGACAACAAAAGCCGCCAACAACGATCCGGAGACGATTCTTGCCGTCGCTCCTCCCTGTAACCTGCCTGCACCGGCCAACCTGCAATATTCCCAGCCAACGCCGTACACCGTTCATTTTTCATGGGACAGTGTCCCAGGCGCCGTCGGTTATCGTTCGGTGCTGATCAATCAGAGCAACGGCTCGCAATCCACTAATTTTAGCGCTCCGTCCAATTCGACCTACCCTGTCATCCCGGGCGATCACTATTTGTTTATCGTTACCGCAGCCTGTTCCGAGAACCCGCTTGAATTAAGCCCAAACACAAGTCAGGCCGAATTTCAGGCAACTTATATTATAATCGATTTGATTGCGGGTCTGGAAGGCTGCACTCCAACCGGAAACCCGCTGAAAGATGTGAACCCCGATCCGAACGTTTACCAGATTCAGGGCGATTGGGAACTGGATAAGCAATATTACATCGAACTTACCAAAATGCTCATCAACGGCAATACGGAAAAGGTAAGGCTCGCTTTCAAGCGGAAAAGCTCGGTTTATGAACTCCGGGAACTAAATAACAATTTGGAACCGAGTCTCTTGTGCGGGCAGACAACTACGAATCCGTGTGAGCCGGCGCCTGATTCGCAGAACCCGGTTGAGGTTTCTAACAGTAAATTTACTTACGGTGGCCGAACCTGCCGGATAGCTTTTTCGAGTACAGGCGGACTTTATTACTACGTTCTTAGTAACACATATCCGGTCGAGCTGCCAGTCGATAATTTCAAGGTTTATGACACCTGCGAGGGCGAGGGCGGCCACAGCATCGGAAGAAGTGCCACCGATCAGGATGGCAACACCATTGACTTCCTTGATCCCGATCTTTCCCCCAATCCGTTCACAGACAATCTAATCGTACATTTTCCCGAAGGCCCGACAGGGCCCGTCAAAACACGCATGCTCGACCTGCAGGGCAGCATCCGGCTGGAAACCGTCTTGCCTCCAGGAGAAACCACCTATTCATTACCGGCGGAAAACCTGCCTGCAGGCATGTATTTTCTGCAAATGGAGGTTCAACCCGGACAGTTTATCACCCGGAAGGTGATGAAACTATGAACACAAACACCCAAACGCTTCATTAATAAACAGGCTTGCAGGATTTCCTGCAAGCCTGTAATTTTTCAAAATTATAACCCGGATTTTGAGGCTGCCATACCCATGATGACAATGATGACGCCTAAATAAATGACAATATAACTTATCGCAATAATCCCTGTAAGCCTGAAATTGTAGCGGAGGCTTCGCCAGGCCGATTCAAAAGTCGTCTGATCATCAAACTGCATGGCCCGCTGTATCTGCTGGGCGAAGCGCAGGTGAAAATAGTGCATAAGACAAACGACAAGCGTCAGTATCACCATGATAGCGATAAAGGTCGGGCCAATGCTCTGCAGCATGGTAGCTGCTTCAAAATTACCGCTCATGGCCATGATTGATTGTAACATGGGCATCACTGCTCCAATGGACAGCAGTGAAATACCGGCGACTACGAACCCGAGGATGGCAAAAAACATCGCCCATTTGGAGGTGATCAGCCAGTTGAGGCGCATATTGCGATTTACCTGAAGACCACCGGTTTCGGGTTCCTGGGCATATTGGTTATCCAAGATTTCCATACTATAAAGTTTGAATTCAAATTGTTAAGGTTGAAAATGGTCGAGAAGGTTTGTCCTCACTCCAGTCCGGGCGCCATCAGGCTTCTGAAGCCTCCTGTTGCAAGGGCGACAAGGATAACCAAGGCATACAGCGACATGCCGATGATGAAAAGAATACCGACGAAACGATAATACCGCTTCAGGTTGGTGAAACCTTCATCCAGGGCATTATTGTCCTCAAACTGGAGCGCCTGACGCGTTTGCCTCGAAAATTTATAAAAATAAGAGGCGGGAAAGTAAAGAAGAACCCCGTAGATGCCCATCATGAGGATAGCCATGATGAAACCGGGGACACCGGCTATGAAGATCATGGTAAGCGAAAATATTGCTATCAGGCCGAGGACAATGAAAAGCAAAACGGCAAAAAACATAGCCCATTTGGCAATTTCTCCCCAGTCATCGCGGATGGGGTCGGTAATCTGGAGGGGTTGGCCGGTTTCACCGGGGGCCATGCCGGCTTCGTTCGATTGGTTTTGGTTTTCCATGAAAGAGAGAGTTTTATAAAAAAATCTGGTGTTCCCGAGCGAAGATAACCGGGCTTAAAAATAAATGGATGATTTTTGCGAAAATTCTTATGATACAGATACGACAAATTGAGTTTGGCACCCCGGAGTACGATGAGGCCGTGAACCTCCGCTATGAAGTGTTGCGCCGTCCGCTGGGGCTGGAATATACACCGGAGCAACTCGCCGCAGAATATTCAGAGATACACCTCGCCGCTTTTGACTCGGCCGGCCGGCTTGTCGGATACCTCAATCTGAGCCCTCTTGCAAACGGTTATGTTAAAATGCGTCAGGTGGCTGTCGCTCCGTGGATGCAGGGGAAGGGAGTCGGGAGTAAAATGGTGCAGGAATCAGAGCGCCTGGCTAAAGAACTGGGATTCAATATGATGACACTTCATGCCCGGGAACAGGCGATGCCTTTTTATTTGAAAATGTCCTATAAAGTATTCGGCGACCGCTTCGAGGAAGTCTCCATTCCGCACTTCCGGATGGAAAAGAAGTTGGAATAAAATGTTAAACTCAAAAATGATAGCAAAACACATTATTACCTTTGCTACATCGTTAATGACTGTCACTGCGTACAAAAAACAATTTCTAATCCTGTTTATCACCTGAGTTGATAATCCCGCTTTCCTTTAATCTGCAGACAATTAGTGCTCCCAAACGCTGATACCTTTTTTGAAGGTATTGCATTAAGACCCATACTGCGGACGGATGTAAGATTCCGTTCGCATTTTTTATTTCATGAAAACCTTTAAGCCTGTTTTGCGTTCATTCCCGCAACATGCTGAAGAACGAGAACAGCGAGCAAAACCCTCCCCGGGAAATACTGACGGAGGGCAAAGACTATTATCTGGAAAACGGATACTGGGTCTTTACGGAGCATTACCTGCTCCGCCGCGGTCATTGTTGTGGCAGCGGGTGCCGGCATTGTCCTTACAGGAAAAAGAAAATCTGCAAATGAGGCAGAGCGCCGGACCTCCAAAGAACTTCCTGAACGCCGGCCTTTTGCCACCTTCCGTGCAATTCAAACGCCTAATTCACCCACTTTTCGATCCGGATCATGCATTTCGGGAAGCCGTTTATGCCGAAATCCTGACGGTCGGTTTCCGTAAACAGGTCGGGGCGATGAATTTTATCGGCCGGCACATGTGACAGTTCAGGGCACCACAAGCGGACATAATCGCCCTGAGGGTCGTAATTTTTTGCCTGGGTCAGTATATTGAAATACCGGTCTTCACGCGAATCGCTCCCCACACCCGCCACATAGTTCCAGTTGCCCCAGTTGCTGCATGGATCGTAGTCGAGCAGCAGACTTTCGAAGTATTCTGCGCCCATTTGCCAGTTGATCTTGAGGTCTTTTACCAGGAAAGAGGCCGTATTCTGACGCCCCCGGTTGCTCATCCAGCCGGTGGCGTTGAGTTCGCGCATATTTGCATCGATAAAGGGAACGCCGGTTTTCCCTTCCGCCCACAACAGAAAAGTGTCGTGGCTGTTTTTCAGATTTTTGAGCGGCTTGCCTTGCGGACCGCCCTTCAGGAAGATGCGGTTCTCGTATTTTTTGCCCATCAGGCGGAAAAAATCGCGCCAAAGCAGTTCAAAAAACAGCCAATAAGTGCTCTCGTTGCTCACTCGTTCGCGTTCATATCGCTTGAGTTCGTGGTAAACGAGTTTAGGAGACAGGCAGCCTTGTGACAGCCAGGGGGAGAATTTGGAGGAATAATCACCGCCAATAAGGCCGTTCCGGGTTTCCTTATAAGTAGCAACCTGGTCTTTTTCCCAGAAATAATGACGCAGGCGGCGCAAGGCCTCGGTCTCTCCGCCCCTGAAGGGCAGCACGGCGCGTGCGTCGGGTTCAAATTCCTCGAATCCGAAGTCCGCGAGACCCGGAATAAGGCCTTTTTCAATACCCGCGGGCAAAAGCGGAACGGCCGTCGGGGAAGGCAGCGGCTCCCGGACAGGCGTAATTTGCTCGTTTTCCTTCCTGAATTGGGTAAAACTGTCGGGCATGTGGTGCACCGGAACGGGCAGATCCTGCGTGTGGTACAGCATTTTACCACGCGTGTAGAGCAATTCGACACCCGAGGCCCAGAGTTTTTGCTCCAGTGCGTCCTGAACGAAGACTTCCTCCTGGGTGCGTTCGCGGTTGCACAGAACCCAGGAGACTTTCAGATCGCGCGCAAGATCGGCGATGACGGTCTCGGGTTTTCCTGTCCGAACCACAAGATCGGAGCCCAGTTTTTGCAGGTTATCCCGCAAATCGGCTATACTTTCGATAATAAATTTAGCACGGAACTTTCCGGTTTTGGGAAACCCGAACCGGGTTTTACCCATGAATACCCGTTCATCAAACACATAAATCGGGATGACTTCTTCGGCCATACGCAAGGCTGTACTCAAAGCTTCATTGTCGTGAAGTCTTAAATCCTGGCGAAACCATACTATTGCGCGACGTTTCATATCATGTGTGGCAGCAAACCTGATGCTAAACTTTTCAAACGGGCTTTTGTTTGGGAGCACTGCTGTTTTTCAGCAATTCCAGGCTATTTTTTACAAAACCGGCGCGAAGAAACGGTTTTTGAGCGCAGATAATTACTAATCATCGTCATCTCCAATGTTCAATTTCAACAAAATGCCTCGCGGAATTACCAATCGCTTGCCCGAACGTGAATTGGGTTTCGGAAAAACCATCACCACCATTTCACGGATGATGAATCCCGATGGCCGGTTCAACGTGGAGCGCCAAACCACAGGCTTGTGGGATAACACCTATTTCAACCTGGTGACCATGCCCTGGCTGACATTCGTATTGCTGGTCCTGGCGGCTTTTATTATCATGAACTGCCTGTTCGCCCTGCTGTATTGCGGCATTGGCGTCGAACACCTGAGCGGTATGGAACCCGGCAGCTTCACTCAAAATTTTGCCAACGCATACTTTTTCAGCAGCCAGACCCTCACAACCGTGGGTTACGGACACATCAGTCCGAACGGACTGATTACCAATATTCTCGCTTCTTTCGAATCTTTTCTCGGATTGCTTTCGTTCGCACTCATTTCAGGGCTGCTTTACGGGCGTTTTTCGCGCCAGCGGGCAAAAATTGTATTTAGCGAAAATATGCTGGTGGCTCCTTACAGATCCGGCAGGGGTATCATGTTCCGAATGGGAAATGCACGCAGGAGCGAGATCATCGAAACCGAGGTGCAGGTTATTCTCGCGATCAACCAGCTTTCGGAAAACGATACCCTCGAACGGAAGTTTTTTTCGCTGGAACTGGAAATCAACCGCGTATCTTTCTTTTCACTGTCGTGGACCATCGTACATGCGCTCGACGAGCGGAGTCCGATTTTCGGATTCACGCACGAGGACCTTTCGGCTGCCAATGTTGAATTTATGGTATTGGTAAAAGGAACGGACGAGGCCAACCACCAGAATGTGCATGCCCGGCGTTCCTACGTGGCTGACGAAATTGTCTGGAACGCCCGTTTCCTGCCGGTTATCAGTCGCAACAAAGAAGGTCTCCCGCATGTGCTGAACCGGCAGATCGGCGCTTTCGAGTTGCTGGAACCCGACGAAACACCTGCGCTTAGTAACTGATTTTCAACAGATCGTCGGGCGTATCTATCCCGAACGTTTCCTGCTCCGTCACGCCTACGACGATGCGAAAGCCGTTTTCAAGCCAGCGCAGCTGCTCCAGCGATTCGGCCCGTTCCAGCGGAGCAGGGGAGAGCGCCGCTATTTGCAGCAACGTATCGCGCCGAAACCCGTACAGACCGATATGTTTGTAAAACGTATGACTTTCCAGCCATTGATCCTGTTCTTTCCCCCGGATATACGGGACAGGATGACGGCTGAAGTACAGGGCTCCCGATTTTTCGTTGAACACTGCTTTTACAACATTCGGGTTGAACAGATCTTCTTCTTTCACGATGCTTTTGGCCAGTGTGGCGATGGAAAATCCGGTGCTGTTCAGCAGGGTTTCGGCCAGCAGGTCAATCTGTCCGGGCTGGATAAAAGGCTCGTCGCCCTGAACATTCAGGACGTAACCGGCTTCTGAAAATTTTTCAGCCACCTCCGCGCAGCGGTCGGTACCGCTGGGATGATCTGCGCGCGTGAGTACCACTTCTCCGCCAAAGGACGACACATGGTCCGCGATGCGGCTGTCATCAGTAGCCACGACGACCCTGTCCACCATTTTCGACAACAAAACCTGTTCATAGACGCGGCGGATCATGGTTTTTCCACCGATATCGACAAGCGGTTTACCCGGAAAACGGGTGGAAGCGTACCGGGCAGGGATGACAGCAAGGATCATATTTTGCAAATATTCGTTAGAAACAATGGCTTCCGGGTTTCAAAGTTGGACATTTTTTTGAACTCCGCGATATCTAAACCTTGACACCAATGTGTCATTACAAGTTGTAGGTTGGGACCGGGAAGCGTACTTTTGCCGCAGAAGGAATCAAGAAAACCTGTATACTTATGAGACGAACGCTGCCCCTGATTGCATTTTTCATGATCGTACGCCTTGCTGCGTCATCTGCCCAGACCGAAACCAAAGATCAGCAAACACCTCTTCTCAGTTCCAAAGACACCCTTTTGCTCACGGTCGCCAACGGAAAAAAGTTCGTAATGCACCCGGTAAAAGCCAAACAAACGTTTTACTCCATTTCGAAGTACTACAGTTTGAGCCTCGAAGAGTTGTACGAAAACAACCCGCAGTTCCGGTCCGACCCTACGCTTTACCTCGGTTCGAAGGTCAAAATTCCGATTCCCAATCTCGCCATCAAGCGCTATAAGGCAAAAAAATTTGTCGCATCGAAAAACGTCCCGATTTACTACGTGGTGCAGGAAGGCGACAACCTCTACCAGATATGCAAGCGCAATTTTGACATGCCGGTCGATTCCGTGCTGAAACGCAACAAACTGAAAAGCTCGGCCATCAAACCCGGCCAGATGCTGCTGGTTGCCTGGATGGGCACGGAGGGCGTGAAGCCCGAATGGCGACCTGCCAGGCAAGCGACACAATCGGACGCGCTAAAAACCCAGTATGAGCAGGAAAAGACAAAGCACAAGGAAGTGGATTCGCAAGGTGTCTGCTTCTGGCAGAAAGACAGCAAAGAAAAAGGCGATTTGTATGCCCTGCACCGGGAAGCTGCCATCGGTACCGTCATACAGGTGATCAACCCCATGGGCGGACATCCCGTTTACGCGAAGGTTATTGGCCGGATTCCGGAAGGATATGAACGGAACATCGAGGTTGTGCTGTCGCCTGAAGCAGCCCGTAAAATCGGTGCGCATGATCCGAAGTTCTTTGTGAAAGTGAAATTTCTGAAATAAGTACATTTGCGCCGCATTTTCAAACGCATTCAAACAATGAAGAAAATACTTTATTTAGTCGCATTCTCTACACTCGCATTCGCGGCCTGCAAGCAGGATTCCAAAAGCGGTTCGACCGCAGAAGCCGAAAACCTGCACGCCAGCCCCAAACAACTCAGCGGTTTCTGGATTGCCATGGATTTCTGCGCCCGGGCCAACCAGTACGGTTCCGTGCTTCAGGCGATGAATAACGGACACGTGCCCTACGCATACGCCATTACCTTCGAAACCGCCAATCCGGACAGCTGCATTTGCTTCAACGGCTTTGAAACCTGGAGTCTCCCCGTGAAGTACAATGTGGACACCGTCGAACTCGTCGGCGCCAAACAGGGGAAGTCCGTCTTTCTGGTCTACAATTCGCAAACCCAGGGAGAAAGGGATATCACCATGTTCGACGTGACCTCGGGAACTGCCCTGATGGATAAGTTCATCAAATCAAAAGCAGGCGCCAAAGACGGCGGCAAGGCCTTTCTGATCGCGCTTAACCACAATGTGCTCGACGGATTTTTCTCCCTGCAAGGAAAAGGCGCCGGTTCGGATGTCCAGTTTACGCCGGGCGGTTTTATCACCGGCCTGAAAGACTACGACCGTTATGAACTCTGCCTGGCTGGCGATTGTTTTGTTACCGGCGATGCGATCGACGTGATTACGCTCTCCAATTCCAAGAAAGAAAATTCCGAAAAAATGTTTGGCTACCGCTTTGACGGCCAAAACGAAGCCCTCGTTTTTTACAATCTGATCAATAAAAATCCGAACGAAAAGGCCGCCTATACCATTGGTAATGAGGCGTATAAGTTTGTCCGGAAAAAACAGCCAACCAAATAATGGCCACCGCGCTAAAAAATCTTTCCGAATACGATGAAAGCACGCTGCCCGATGCAGGCGAAATGATTTTCGGCATTGTGGTGGCTGAATGGAATGCCCGCATTACGCATGCACTGTACGAGGGCTGTTATGATACCTTGCTGAAGCACGGCGCAAAGGAGGAAAATATCCACACCGTGCAGGTGCCGGGCTCCTTCGAATTGCCTGCCGGCGCGCGCATTTTGGCCGGCAAACACAACCCGGATGCCGTGATTTGCCTCGGTTGCGTGATCAAGGGAGAGACCAACCACAACGAATACATCAATCAGGCGGTTGCCAGCGGCCTTGTCAACCTCAGCATTGCCTCCGGTAAAGCCTTTATTTTTGGCGTGCTCACGCCGAACGACGAGCAACAGGCCCTCGATCGTGCAGGGGGAAAGCATGGCAACAAGGGCGTGGAAGCGGCCGTCACGGCCATTCGCATGGCGGCGCTGAAGAAAGATGTAAAGGAAGGCAAACGAAAAATCGGATTTTGAGAATGGGACAC
>JAKOXM010000136.1 GCA_029781095.1 Bacteroidota bacterium | reverse complement strand
GGCGACCCCGGTTTGTCAGAGGGCAGCGAATATCCCCGCGCATCACTGACGGTATTTATCAAAAGAAAAAGTTGGGAGTTGTTTTTTTCGCTGTTTACAGGCCTTTACGTCGCATTTTTCATTTCCTCGCTGGTTTTCTTCAATGACCCGATCGAGGTGGATCCCCGTTTTGGACTTTCTGTCGGCGGCCTATTTGCTGCCGTGGGTAACAAATACATTGTCGATTCCATCCTTCCGCAGTCAACAACCTTCACCCTTGTCGACAAACTGCATATTCTGACCTATATTTTTCTGTTGCTCTGTATCGTTTTATCGGTCATTTCACTTCGGATATGGAAAAACGGGCACAAGAAAAAGGCGACCCGGTTTGATCGCCGCGCCTATTTCATCATCGTATCCCTGTACGTGTTGATCAATATCGGGTTGATTTATCGCGCGATTTGAGAGTTAGACCACGAAGGGCACGACGAAACACGACGTACTAAAACTGTCCCGTCGTGCCCGTCGTGGTCCAAAACCTACCACAAAAACGGAATCACCGCTTTTCTGTCCGCAGGATAATCCTCGAACTTCGACTGGTACCAGCGATGATGGGCCATTGCGCGGGGCAGCAGGTTCGCTGCAGTCCAGATAGCGAATGCAAGACCGGGCAGGCACCAGGTCATAAGAGCATAACCAGTCCATTCGAGTATCTCGCCAAACAGGTTGGGGCAACTTATCTTGCCGAACAGGCCGCCGACAGGTATTACGTAGTCCGTAGTCCCCGGTTTTCGCAGATGAATAAGGATGTTGTCGGCCTGCCAGTTGATAGCCATACCTGCGCAAAAAAGAACGAGTCCGCTGATAAAACGAACATCCGTCCACCAGACATCGGAGTAGGCAGCAAAGTGTCCAAAATAGTATCCCAGTGAAAAGCCGTTGACGAGATTGAATCCGATAGCGGAAAAAACAATAGCCCAGGGCATCCTTTTCCCGCGCGTACGCAGGCGCAGGGGGAACACGATACTCCTGTTGATATAGTGAAGTAAAAAGCAGCCGCTGAACAAGGCTACCTGCGGCGATATACCGCGCCCGTCCCAGAACAAAGCCGTCAGAAAAACAACAATCACCGGAAATTCCATTAAAAACCAGCCGAGGCGGTTATCCAGCGTAGGCCCCCAACCGGGTTGCATATGCCGTCCATAGGGGGCATTTTGCCGCAAAAGATATAAAAATGCAACGATGGCGACGAGTATCCATCCCCAGATCAATTGACTGTACAGTTGATATGTCATAGATAGTTGTGTTGAGCAAACCACTGATATGCATCGGCAATCGTATCCTCCAGCGGCCGGGAGGTATACCCGAGGTCCTTCCTTGCTTTTTCGGAAGATACGAAGCGCGAGCCTCTGCGCAAGGTAACCACAGCGTCGCGCGTAAACCGGGGCTGAGTGCAGGTAATTCTGGAAAAAACCTCCACCAGGGGCGCCACTGCCCGTAATAAAAGATATGGCGCGACGTGTTTGGGAACGGGTCTTCCTGTGACATCGCCAATTATCCGGACGATATCGGACATGGTAGCATACCGCCCGGAAAGCAAATAAGCCTCTCCGCTACGTCCGCTATGCATGGCTGACAGGGCTCCGGCGACCACATCCCGAACATCTACCCAGTCGAAACCACCCGGGGCAAGCATCGGAATGTTGCCTTTGTAAAAATCGATCAACATCTGTCCCGACAAGGAAGGTTCGGGATCAAAGGGGCCCAGCACGCTCGTGGGACAAAGGGCGATAACTTCCGGCCCGTTTTCCTTTGCGAAACGCAAGGTCAGATCCAGCGCTTCCGCTTTGGTCCGGCTGTACGCCATGGGCGCATGTAGTGCCAAAGGGCGCGTCTCGTCGAATGGTGTATCCGGCTCATCTTCCGAAAAAGCGTGCACCGAACCAAATGAAACAACTCGCCGAACATTCTGCCGGCGGGCGGCTTCCAGCAGGTTTTGTGTTCCTGCTATATTTACCTTTCGCAAATGTTCGCTGAAGCCCCCGCGGATTGAAATAACGGCGGCCAGGTGAAAAATCACATCACAGTCTTTGGCGAGCCGGTCCAGATCCGGGGGCTCGAGGATGCTGCCGCCGACAATTTCTACCGGCAATTTTTCAAAACCATCCCTGTTTCGATGTGCCAGCACACGAACATCGTGGCCATTTTCCACAAGCATTTTTAACAGCAAATTGCCGATTCGTCCTGATGCGCCGGTGATTGCTGTTTTCATAGGCCAGGCTCCGCTTTATTAGCGGCAACTGTTATTTATACCTTCCAAAACTGCCGATCCGGGACACAGGTCCTCTTTCCGGAGTTCATTTAGAGGCTTTTTTACCGTTTTCAGAATAGCATGCAAATCCATCGCATCGGTATCGATGTAAATCAGGCCCGTCAAAATTTCGCCGCTGGATTTTGCCTCGTACAATCGATTCATGGCGGAATGGCGATCCAGCGGGTCCCAGTCTTTTGCCAGTTTGCTTAACTGAATGATAGACCCGTCGTGCAGGGGTACCGCTACCGATCCTCCTTCCGCGTACTTTGTCGTAATTTCCGGCATTATCGGCACAAAGTCGACAGCCGCTGTGGCTTCCATGTGTTCGCGCGTATAATCGTATGATTTGGTGGAGCCGGGGTTGTTGTTGAACGTTACGCATGGCGAAACGATGTCGATCAGGGCAAAGCCGGGATGCGACATCGCGGCCTTGATCAGCGGAATCATTTGCTCCTTGTCGCCGGAAAAACTGCGGGCGATAAAAGACGCGCCCAGTTCGAGGGCCAATCCTGCCATATCGATTGCCTGATACAGATTGGCGGAACCCGATTTGTTGATCGAGCCTGCATCGGCGGTTGCCGAATCCTGGCCCTTGGTAAGGCCGTAGCAACCGTTGTTCATAATGATATAAGTCACATTCAGGTTGCGGCGAATGGCGTGCACAAACTGCCCCATCCCGATCGACGCAGAGTCCCCGTCGCCGGAGACGCCTATGTACAACAGGTCTCGATTGGCGAGGTTGGCGCCGGTTGCCACGGACGGCATGCGGCCATGCACCGAGTTGAATCCGTGTGAATTACTCAAAAAGTAAGTCGGCGTTTTGGAAGAGCACCCGATACCGGAGAGTTTTGCGACTTTATGCGGCTCTACAGCCATTTCAAAACAGGCCTGTATGATCGCTCCGCTCACGGAGTCGTGTCCGCAACCCGCACACAAGGTAGAAAGTGCTCCTTCGTAGTGTTTTTTGGTATAACCGATCGCATTGGTTGGCGATTCCGGATGGCGAAAAATGGGTCGTACGAATGTCATAACGTGGCGCCAACCTCCAGGCTGGCCGGTTTAAAGTAACGCCAACCTCTGGTTGGCAGATTAATGTAGCGCCAACCTCTGGTTGGCGGATTCTTCATGCACTTTTGTTTGCCAACCGGAGGTTGGCGGTAAATATACCAACCGGAGGTTGGTGTTACATGGCCAACCGGAGGTTGGCGTTACTCTTCGACTTCCGAATCGCTCGGTGGCGCCGCTTCGTGTTCTACGAATGCAGGCGACAACTTGCCGATCAGGTTTTTGTGAATTTGTTGCCGGATCGTTTCCGCCGTAATCGGGAATCCATCGTAGTTCAATATAGGGACCAATTTGGCCGGATTGACGTCCAGTTCATTGATCAGCAGTGATCTGAACTGGGCATCGCGGTTCTGTTCGATAACATAAAGCCGCTCATGTTTTCGGATGAATTTGGCCACTTCGTCATTAAAGGGAAATGCCTTGACACGCATGGCATCGAGTGTAATACCTTGTTCCTTTAACAATTCCTGCGCTTCCAGGGCGGCATAAGTCGTGGTACCGAAGAAAATGACGCCGAAGGCGTTTCGGGTTTTCTTCTGGTAGAATTCGGGGCCCGGAACATGCTGTTTGGCGGTTTCCCATTTTTTCAGGAGGCGGTCCACGTTGCGCACATAGGCGGGGCCCTCTTCCGTGTAGGCGGCATATTCGTCGCGGGAAGTTCCCCGCGTGAAAAAGGAACCTTTGGTCGGGTGCGTGCCGGGAATGGTGCGCCAGGTAATTCCGTCACCGTCGACATCGAGGTAACGGCCATAGCGGTCAGCCATTGTTTCCAGCTCTTCTGCCGTAAGCACCTTGCCGCGATCGTAGGTGCGATTGTCATCCCATTTCAGCGGAGGCGACATGTTATCGTTCATGCCGAGATCGAGGTCGGTCATCACCAAAACCGGCGTTTGCAGGCGCTCGGCAAGGTCGAATGCCGTCACCATGTGTTCAAAGCATTCGGCGGGCGTGCTGGGAAAAATGAGAACATGCCTTGTGTCGCCGTGCGATGCATAAGCGGCCGAGATCAGGTCCGATTGCTGCGTGCGCGTCGGCATACCCGTGGAAGGACCGCCACGCTGAACGTCGACCAGTACCGTGGGGATTTCGGCAAAATAGGCCAGCCCGAGGAACTCGCTCATCAGAGAAATGCCGGGGCCGCTTGTAGCCGTAAAGGACCGGGCGCCGTTCCAGGCGGCGCCGATGACCACGCCTATCGCGGCAAGTTCGTCTTCCGCCTGTATGACCGCGAATTTGTTATCGCCCGTTTCGGGGTCAACCCGGAGTTTTTTTGCGTATTTTTCAAATGCCTGCACCAGCGAGGTGGAAGGCGTGATAGGATACCATGCGGCAACGGTAGCGCCCGCATAGACAGCCCCCAGGCCGCAGGCGGTATTGCCATCGAGCAGTATCCAGTCGCCGACCTTGTCGCGGCGCTCGAGCCGGAGGCCCAGCGGGCATTTGAAGTGTTTTTTGACGTATTGAACCCCCATGTCGAGCGCCTCGAAATTCGCATTGATGAGTTTTTCCTTGCCCTTGAAGGTCAGGGAGATAATTTCCTGCAAAACGGGTATTTCGATATCGATCAAAGCGGCTACCGCGCCCACATACACCATGTTTTTGAGCAGCTGCCGCTGGCGGGGGTCGGCGAACTTGTCCATGCACATCTGCATCATCGGCACACCTATGTAGTGAATGTCATCGCGGATAAATTCCTTGTGCAGTTCTTTTGTGCTGTCATAGATGAAGTAACCATTGGGCTTCACGTTGGCAATATCCTTCGGCATGCTTTGCGGATTCACGCAAACCATGATATCGATGCCCTCCCGGCGACCGAGGTAGCCTTTTTCACTGATGCGCACCTCGTACCATGTCGGCAAACCCTGGATGTTGGACGGAAATATGTTTTTGGGCGACACAGGGATGCCCATGCGGAAAATGGCCTTGGCAAACATGGTGTTCGCGCTGGCCGAACCGGTGCCGTTGACGTTGGCGAAACGGACTACAAAGTCGTTGAGTGCGGTAAGGTGTTGCATTGGTTTGTCTTTATCTCACGGTTTTTGCAGGTTATTGCAATTTTTATATCGGCTGTCGTATCATCCTGGATTTCTCCTCACAAACAACTGCTGCAGCACAATCAAACAGGTCCCGAACGTAATCGACACATCTGCGAAGTTGAAAATAACCGTCCGGAAAATTCCGTAATGCAGGTACAAAAAATCCGTTACCGACCCGAACATGATCCGATCGTAGATATTCCCGATTCCGCCGCCTGCGATGCAGCACAACCCGAAAAT
>JAKOXM010000126.1 GCA_029781095.1 Bacteroidota bacterium | reverse complement strand
CGAAACATGATGGCCGTCGTCGGTAAATCGAATACTGACTATTTCAAATTAACCATCTCAACTTTCTCAACCATCTCGACCCCTTTCAGCCGTTCACATATTAAACACCTTCAAAGTGCTTTTATTCGCATAATAAACGCGTTTCTGCACTTCATCCACCTGGTAAAGCGGTCGGGCGTTGTCAAAAATAAGTTTGTCCGTTTCGTCGCCCGAATCCTTGTTCACCTGGATCAGCATTTTTTCCGAGTCGTCGCCGGCTTTTTCCTTGGTGAAATAGTAGGCGAAATCGCGGGTATGCCGGAAGGCTTCGAAACGCGCCGGCGGTATCATGGAAGAAGCATCGTCCATTGCTTTGGCGGTGTTCATCTGACGGTTGGCGCGCCGAATTTCCGTGTCGCCCGAGCCGGGAGGCAGCATTCCGAGCGTAGAGCCGACAGCCAGTGAGCCGCCCTTGCCCGCATTTGCCATGCTGCTGGTAGCCATGGCGGCGCCTCCCACAGCGAGGCCGAGACTTGCCGTGTTGGTCAGGAAAGCCCTGGAATCGAAAGGCTTTTTGTAGTATTTGTGTTTGGCGGTGCCGTTTTCGGCATCAAGCACTACAAATTCCTGCTGGCTGGTAAGAAAGTAACTTTTTTCGCGCAATTCAAGTGTCTGGAATTCGGAAGCGTTGCCAAACGATACGCCGACTTCGAGCGCTACCTTCGGGTTTTTGTCGGGGTTGACGACTACCACACGCTGACCCGTCAATATGACAAGATTCTGATAGTTAGGGTCGTATGCGACGCGATCATCTTTACCAAGTCCCATTTTCCAGCGTTTCATACCCGAACCTTTGGCCGGTGTATAATAAGCCGACGATGCTGTTACGATGACGTCGCCTTTGGCGTATGAATAGCGATCGACGCCGCCATCCTCGGGCACATCCTCCACATCTCCGTCTTCCGATTCTTTTATCTGCGCTTTTTTCCAGAGCTCCTTGCCTTCCTTGCTGAGTTGCATGGTTTTGTAGCCGGAATGGAAGGTGACGAGATAACCTTCGTCGTTGGGCAAAATTTCGGTGACACGGCGGCCTTCAAAATCCTTTTTCCAGAATTTCTCGCCGGTGGCATAATTGTACAGGTTGCAGCCTTTCTTGTGGACGACCGTCAGGAAATCGGGGTGCGTATCCACCCAGCGTATTTTTTCCGAAGCCTCGATCTCTTCTTTCCAGGCCTCTTTTCCGGTGAGCAGGTCGTAGGCCGTTATTTTTTTGCCTTTTATCTTGACGCCTGTGCCGGCCAGCGCCATGGCCATCAGGCCGCCGCTTTCGGCTTCGATCACAAGGGCGTTTTTGCCGTCGGGACTAAGCAGGATTTCCGCAGGTTCGGCTTTCTGCACCCACAGCAAATTGCCGCTGCCGGCTTCCAGGCAGGCTACATTCTTCTTGTAGGTATAAAGCAGCTGTTTGCCGGGAGTGACCATCGTGGTATTGACGGGGACTTCGATGCTTTCTTCCGCGGGTTCGTTTTCAGACTCCGATTTGAGCGTTATGCCTCCGGCTTTCATCACGTCCGTTTTCCATTGCACTTTATTGGTGGTCATGTCTACGAAGTACAGGCGCAGTTTTCCGTCGGCTTTCGTCCGCACCAGCAGACCGTTGAGCGAAGGAATAATTTCGTAATCCTCCACTTTCTTGTAGCCTTCCTTTTCCTTATCCATCAGGATATCGCCGTTGCGGCTGTCGATCAGGTTGTGGCGAATGAGTACGTAAGGCGTTCCGGCCATGTTGTAGAAATCGGTACCCGTTTCGATGATGCCCGACACAGCCTTGTCGCCCGAGCGTTCGGCGGTCCAGGCGATTTTTTGAGAGGCGGGATCAATGCCCATGTAGGCTTTCTCCGTCTGGATAATGGGGACGCCGGTAAGGTGTTGAAAAATAATGCTCTGGGCGTTGCCGGTGAGTTCGAGTGACCAGTCGGCCTGGCGCTGCGCATGAAGATTTTGGGCAGTGCTGAAGCACAATGCCGTGGCTAGAATTAAGGGTAAGCGCATGATAAAGGGTAAAGTTGGTTAAATGATGTGAAAATTTGGGTTGTTGAAATGCCCGTGGCGGTTTGATCCCGCCTCCGGACAATGTGTCAAATATACAATTTGTTGTGCGCTTGCACAAGCGAAAACGCGCTTTTTTTGAGCAAATATTTTCATTTTTATACTTTACTCGGGTCGTTTAATTTTTTGTAAATAAACTATATATAGATAAGTATAAAAAATATTCTTTTGCGAATGGCTGCCTGTGTATTATACAGCGTGCGACACATACATACACGCTGTCACGGCAATATATATTAAAATTGTTTTAAATTGCAGACGGTAAAGAGGTAGCGCTTTGAACAGGCGCCTAGTCGCCCCCGTTGGTCCCGGCGTCGCCCTCCGCTTCCATTTTCATGATCAGGACCTTGTCGATTTTGCTTTTATCCATATCGATGACTTCGAAGCGGTAGCCTTCCGCTTCCATAATATCGCCCACTTTGGGAATCTCGCTCAGTTTATACAGAATAAATCCGGCGAGGGTAGAGTAGTCGGCGTCTTCAAAATCGAATTCTTTCAGTGCAATCATTTCGCGGAGTTCGTCGATGGGTATGGTGCCGTCGACAAGCAGGCTGCCGTCTTCACGGGTCACGATGGACGGACCTTCCTTGTCGTCGAGGTCGGGCAGGGCGCCGAATATATTTTCCGTGAGGTCGTGCAATGTGATGATGCCTTGTGTGGAGCCGTATTCATCCACTACTACAGCGAAGTAGTTGCGTTCTTTCCGGAAGCGTTCAAGGATCTTGAGCGCGTTCATCGTTTCGGGCAGGTAAAGCGGCTGGGTCACGATATTGCGCAGGTCGAAACCCGGTTTGCTGCGGTTGTCCACGTAATCGCGGAGCTTCACCACTCCGAGGATATTTTCGATGGTATCGTCGCAGACAAGGAACTTGGTGTAGCCGCTTTCATAAACGATATGGTCGTTCTCCTCATTGGGCGCATTCACATCGAGCCACTCCACGTCGTTGCGGTGCGTCATAATAGTATAGGCGTCGCGGTCGGCAAAGCGCAGGATATTCTGTATGAACTCGCTTTCTTTTTGTTCCAGTACGCCCTGCTGGTTGGCCATCTTCACCAGCAGTTTGATCTCTTCTTCGGAAACGCTCTGCTGTTCGTTCGGTTTGATGAACAGCAATCGCATGAACATTTTGGTGGACCAACTGAGAAACCTGGAGATCGGTCCGGTAAGCCGTGTGACAAAATTCATCACCGGAGCAAAAGCGATGGCCAGCCAATCGGCGTACTGTATGGCGATGTATTTCGGGGCCAGTTCGCCAATGATAAGGGAAAGATAGGTGATCAGTGTAACTACGACCGAAAGCGATATCTGCTCGGCATATGGCGCCAGGGCCGGAACGAGGGATACGACAGGCTCCAGATGCTTGCCAATGGCCACCCCGGCATATGCGCCTTCCACGATGCTGATGAGCGTGATACCGATCTGCATGGCAGAAAGGTAATTGTCGATATTATCGAGGAGTTTGAGTGCAATGGCAGCATTGACACTTCCCTTCATTTTTTCACTTTCCAGGCGGGAACGCTTGGCGGTAAGAAGGGCTATTTCACCCAGCACGAGAAAGCCATGCAGGACAATGAGGACTAGTACGATGATTATTTCCATGAAGAAATGCCGCTGCCGCCGGTTGGTTGGTTGTTCTGATGTGCGTGCCGGGCGGAGTAGCGGACGTAAATTTCGTTGAAATTAGGAAAACAAAGCGCACAACATTGTTTGGAAAATATGGCAAAATTACCCGAAAAACCAAATTTGTTGCAAGTTTTGTCCGAAAACATTGCACGCCACCGTAAAATTCTGTTAAAAGTGAAAAAAAATTTTTAGTTGAATGCAATATCTGTCTACATTTGGCCACGCGAATATTTGATCGCATCACTTTCCGATACCAACTTAACTGCATCTGCTTATAGATTATAACTTGTACACCGCTTAAATTCATAATAATTTAACTGGTAAAACAGCAAAATCCATTTGCTCATGCAAGTTATGCCGATGCTTAACGATCAGGAACTGATCGCCCGTTACGTCGATGGCGACGAACATTCTTTCGAAATCCTCCTCTCTCGCTACAAAGCGAAAATTTACACATCTATTTACCTCTTTGTAAAAGATCAGGCACTCGCCGAAGATATCTTCCAGGAGGTATTCATCAAGATTATTGACACCCTGCGAAGGGGCAAGTACAACCACGAAGGCAAATTCGTGCAGTGGGCTATGCGTATCGCGTACAATATGTGCGTGGACTACCACCGCCGCCACAAACGCCGTGCGCACATCAACCCGTCTGAAGATTTCGATATCTTCGACGTATTGCGCCTCAGCGACGATGGCCCCGACACGCTCATCATGCGCAGCGAAACCCACAACCGCATCCGTCACCTGGTAGATGCGCTGCCGCCCGAACAGCGGGAAGTGGTGATCCTGCGCCACTACGCAGACATGAGTTTCAAAGAGATCGCATCGCTCACCCGCGTCAGCATCAATACAGCCCTCGGGCGTATGCGCTATGCCCTCATCAACATACGCAAGATGATGGCCGAGCGCGAGGTCGTGCTGCAATAGGCAACCATGTAAACAAATGAAAAAAACCCTCCGGGCACGTCAGGTCGCCCGGAGGGTTTTAATTTTTTGCCTTGTATCGTCTATCGCTGCAACACAAACTTGCGCATCTGACGCTCACCCGACGAAGGGCTTACTTCGAGAAAATAAAGGCCATCGGATTGTTTGCCGGATATATCCAGCCGGAATGCTTCTCCGGTGGCTTGCACCGTTGCCGCCTCAATGCGTTGCCCCTGGCCGTTCAGCACGGAAACGGTCACTATCTGACCATCCCAGGCAGACATATCGACATACAACAGCCCTTCCGTCGGATTGGGATATACGGCAAATCGCTCTGCAGCGATTGACTGACCCGATGTTCTGAACTGAACCTTCTCGTCTGCTTCTCCGGCAGAAGTTTCCAGGGATACCGGCCCCTGGGAGGCAGGTTTTGGAACGAAAGACGGGACACAACCAAAGGTATTCAGGTACGCTTCGTAGAATGTTTTCGGATATACCCGGGTCACGACATGGATATAATCGGGCGCCGATTGTTGCGGGAGCGTATAGGAAAATTCGTCCGATTGTCCGTTGTTTATACTGTCCGTCTGCGACTTGAAGCGGATGGAATAGAAAGGCGCGAAATTCGGGTTTCGCACGTCGTATGTGCGACCGCTGGGCGCTGTGTATACCGAGTTGTTGGGCGGAGCGAGCGCCACCACGCCGTCGGGCAACTCGAATGCCGTGTAGATCATCTTGACCGCGCAGGTGTTTGTTACGCGAATGTGATAGGTCCGGTTTTTGGCCGCGTCGAAGGAAATGCCGAGGAGTTCGTATTTCATGCATCCGATCGTTTTTACGTCGCATACGCCACCAGGCGGATTGGGCGACGAGCAGGGCGAGGGCGGACTCACCGTCACCGTGGCCGTGCAATCGGGGTTGTCGTGGTCATGGATGGTCAATGTAACAGCTCCGTTCACGATCTGGAACGGCCCGAACGTGTAGGATGTGCCGTAGGGGATCATGGAAATGTTCGGCAGCATGTCCCAACCCCAGGGGCCGGTGCCGCCGGTAGCCGTAATGGCAAATGTGAATGTGTCGTCATTCGGATCAGCCGTTCCGTTGTCGTTGCACTGGATAGCCGAAACGCTGATCGTAACGGGTGTAAAACAACCCTGCGGCACCGTGGTGAAGCCCGCGTCGAGATGGAGTGCCTGGCCTGCGGCAACGTCAAACTTGGCCGTGTAGCCCAGGGGATCGGCATCACTGTCCACAGCATCGTTATTGCCTTGATCCTGAAGCGTTTGCCACAAGCCGCCGGGATTGGCAAAATGCAAAATGTAAGTACCCGGCTGGACGTTGTCGAACAAATAATTGCCAAGGGTATCGGTGGGTTGGGCATCTACCTGGTTCCCGTTGGCGTCGAGCAGGCGCACCCAGATGGATGCAAGACCCGGCTCTCCGGCATCCTGGATGCCGTTGGTGTTGAGATCGCTCCAGACGAAACCCGAAACGGATGCGGCGGCGCTTTTTGCCGAAAAAAGCAAACCGGCGCCGGTCATTAAGGCAAGGAGGAAGAGTGTTTTCTGTTTCATGTTATTAAATAGGTAAAAAGGATAGCCAGCAGCTGGTCGTAACGCCAACCTCCGGTTGGCACGTAACGCCAACCTCCGGTTGGCACGTAACACCAACCTCCGGTTGGCACGTAACACCAACCTCTGGTTGGCACACTGCATTAAGCCAACCGGAGGTTGGCGTTACTCCATTAGCAAAACCCGGCAAAAAGTCGTCGCAGACGCGATCAAGGGAGGTGGGACCGGGTTCGGTAGATTATTCAGGAAAACGTTGTAAAAATAAGGGCGCTTCGGCCGGTTGCGGTTAAAAAGAAGGCCAATTGTCCGGAATCTTGCGTTTTTAACATAAATGGCAGCGGGCAGCAGCGGTACGCAACATACTTTAATTTGCCGTAAACCCGGCGATATATTGCTTACTGCTACTGCCCGCTGCCTGCTATCTACTGTTTCACCATTTTCACGGCGGCTCCGGAATTTCCGCCGAACAGCCGCACGACGTAAGCGCCCGAAGGCAAATCTGCCGTATTCAGATCAAGACTGTTTTCTCCGGCTGTCAATTCTATGTCGCGTGTCTGCAATACCTGGCCGAACATGCTCACGATGCTCAGGTGCGCCGGTGTGGCTGCTTTGGCGCTGATCGTGAGCCGGGCAAAATCAGCCACCGGATTGGGCGCCAGGTAAATGTCGGACAATCCCTTGTCAGCCTCGCTGGTGCCGACTACCAGGCTGCGGTCGCCGTTGGCGTACCACACGCCCCAGTTGTGGTTGGCGATAAACTGGCTTTCATTGCCGGAAGGCGAGATTTTATCGCTCGCCAGATTGCGTTTGTAAATATTGGTCACGTTGCTCGAATTCGGGCCTTCATAAATAAGCGCGTTGTCCAGGCGGTTGTAATTGGGCCAGCCGAGGTCGCCGTTATTTTGTACGATGATGTTGTAATCGCCCGTTTCGGAGTTTGCGCCATAGATATCATACTGGCCGCTCACGTCATTGATATAGTCGAACGCGATGATATAAGGCGAATTTTTGGCGAAAGAAGGATCTCCAATGCTGGTTTTCTCCGGTAGTCCGCTGAATAGTTTGGAAATAAATGCATTGTTAGGATCGGCAAAACCGCCGTTTTCCCAGAATTTCAGGAACCCGATATCCCAGTAGCTGATGTCGCCCGATTGGGAACTCGACAATAGGTTGTAGGCATCATACATAATATACTGACCGGAATAGTCGAATTCGAGCACATCGGCGTATTGCACATCGCCGGTGCTCTGGCCGGTCGAATAGGTCGGGTTGTAAAGGCGGAAGGCTTCCTGATTTCCCGAAAAAAGGTCGAAAATGTAAATATAATTGTCCTGAGCGGTGGTCAGAGCAGCGATAAACCGCCCGTCCTTGGAGATAACGGCATTGCGCCATTCGGGGGAAGCGCTGAGCGGAGGATTGACCGTCGGGGTGATATTTGTCGGCGTATACACCATATCCACCGTAATAATATGTCCTTGCGAGTTGACAAAAACGATCTGGCTGCCGTTGTCGGTTACGCTCGGCCGGCTTTGCAGGCCCTGGCTGTAGATGGTGCCGAGCACCTGGCCGGTGCCGACAGCGAGGTCGAGGTTTTTGAAATCGTTGCTCACGCAAAGCACGTAATCATCGCCGGAGTTGACCTGCAGCTGGCCGAGGTAGTTGCCGCCGGGCGTGCTGCCGAGAATACCCACCTGGTCGAAAGCGGAGGCTGCGGCATTGGCTACCGTGCTGCCGTAGAGATCGTTGGCGGCCTGCAGGACGGCGATGCGCTCGTCGACGAATTTGCTTGATTTCACGAGATAGTCACGCAGGGCCTTGTAGTACACCTGTTCGGCCTTGTCTTTCCCGACGGCCGCATTGGTGGCAAAAAGATAATAGGCGTAGTTGGTGATACCGCTGTTGGTATGCACGCCGCCGTTGTCCTGGCTGCCGTTGTACTGTTCGTTCACGTGTTTGGGCTGCCAAAACGGGCTGTTGGACGCCACGCCGTTATGCGGGTCCTGCATGCTCCGCAGCGCTGCGTTGGTGCCGGGCTGCATGACGTCTTCTCCGATCAGCCAGTTGTTGCGTTCAATCATCGAACCGAAGATATCGGCAAAGGATTCGTTGAGCGCGCCGCTTTCGCCCTGATAGATCAGGTTGGCGGTTTTTTCAACCACACCGTGCGTTAGTTCGTGTCCGCCGACATCGAGCCCGCGCGCGAGGGGCTTGAATGTTGAACCGCCGTTGCCGTACCACATGGCGTCTCCGTTCCAGTAAGCGTTTTCCATGGATGTGCCGTCGCTTTCCGACACGTTGACGAAGGCCAGGATGTTGCCGCCCACGCCGTCGATCGAATTGCGGCCGAAAGTGTTTTTATAATAGTCAAAACTTTTGATGCTGTTGTAGTGTGCGCTGATAGCCGCTGCCTGATTGCTGAACGTGCTGGAATTGGAGGTGACAAAACTGTAGTCGAAATTCTGGTTTTCGGGCGATTTGTTCAAGGCATTAAGTGTCACGATCACGCCGACGGGATCGTTGGGCATGGTAGATGCGCTGCTGTTGTACATCGACTTTCCGGCATCTTCCAGGTAGAAGGTGCTTCCCTGCTGCCAGACGCCGAAAGTGCGATTCATGCTGAGCAGGTCGGCCCCGCTTCCGGTGCCGGGCGGCGGCGCAAAAGCGGGGGTTTCTTTTGCGGAAGCATTGTCAGCCGATTGAATATTGTCATGGCCTTCACATCGCCCGCCGTCAATTTTACAGGTGTTGTCGAAGTGATGGATCACCTCGCCGGTTTGGGCGTCCACGAAATAAACCAGGCGCTTGAGCAGGTTGGGATGCGCTTCCACATACCAGGCCAGCCGTTCGTTATTCAACTGAAAATCGTGGTGATAAATGATCAGATCGGCTTTAAAAGGCGCGAACTTGAACAACTTCAGTTCTTCGGGGCTCCAGTCGGTTTTGATATTTTCGAGGCCGATCGATTTTTTCACGTTCATGATAGCGCGGTCGGCATCGATGGTGGGTTTCACCGTGGCGAGTTGCGGGGTGGGGTAATAACGCCCGTTGAGCATTTCGAACGCACCGTTTCGCGTATGGGCGATTACTTCGCCGCCATACACGGGCACGCCGAGGTATACCTGTTCGAGGCGAACGTGCGTGTTGCCAAGCTGATCGGTTTCCGCGCGCCCGACGACGAATTCTGCAAGCGGCTCGGCAATGCCGGCCGGTTGCAGGCTGGCCAGGTAGTTAAGGGCGCCTGTTTTAACGTCGCCGGTAACGGCAGAAGCTTCGGTTTTGCCTTCAAAAAGTATGGGAAGGCCGTTTTCGCCGCGAGTGACGCGCACCTGCGCTGTGGCGCCGGATAACGGCATAAAAGCAGGAAGCGGGTTGTGTTGTACGAGGGGCAGGTCGAACGGGTTTTCGGCCGGGGGAACGGCAAATTTTTTGGCAGGATGTAATTTCAATTCCCAGGATTCATGGTTTTTTTTCGGAGCGGGCGGATTTTTTTTCGCGCTTTGGGCATACGCGCCGGTTACCGCCAGGAGAATGGCGAAGGTGAGGACTCTCTTCATCAGTAAAAAGTTTAGTTTGTTGTGTATAAAGAATCGGTTCCTGAACGCAGGACGCGTGTTTGATGGGTTGGTAAAGTTCGGGCATTCAGAGAAAATATGATCTCTGTTTGTCATTTATTAACCTTAACGCAAATTCGGGGATGATGGATGCGCAAGAGCGTGCGCATCAGGCAAAGTTTGGTCATTTGGTCCCAATAGCTTCCGGCCACTCGCGTGGCTGCTGATTTCAACAGCACTTTTCTGCCGGCTTCAGCGCGCGCAGCCCTGCTGCGAATTGTTCCATGCGGGCCAGCATAGCCTCCAGGTTGTCCCAATTAATGCAATAACAGGAACGGACGCCTTCAATCTCGCCTGTGATCAGGCCGGCGTTCTTCAATTCCTTGAGGTGTTGCGATACGGTCGCCTGCGCCAGAGGCAACACCTCCACGATCTCGCCGCAAATACAGCTCTGCTTCTCTGCCAGTGTTTTCAGGATAGCCACCCGTGCGGGGTGCGACAAAGCCCTGGCGTATTCGGACAGGCCTAATTCCACTTCCGAGAATTCATTTTTTTTATTGAGAGACATTCTATGTTATTTTATATCGCAAATATACGATGAAAAAAATCTGCGCACAAACGTTTTTTTTATCAATAATGAGAAATAGCCGGGGTGTTCAATATTGAAAACAAATTGCATAAAACATTTATAATCAATATTTTAAAAAAATATTTCTCAAAGCATAAAACGGATTTTTACGGACCGGATAAAAAATGACAATTAATTGACAAAGATCATGGCCGGCTATGATTTACATGATTAGCGAGCAATTGCCAGTCGAGCACTTTTGTCCCGAAAAACGCCATTGACACAATAAAAACAATTTTTAAAAACAGGGACCTCAGCATCGATGACTTCGAAGAACCTGATTCATTCAATCATTCAAACTGTCAAAATTTAACGTCATGAAAAATGTTAGTAAGAGTACCCTGGTTTTTTTAGGTGTTATAGTGGCCGTAATATTTCTATCGTATTGCAGGCGGGATGACCAAATCCTTGGAGTAGATACCAAGAACGAAACAGAACTGACTGCATTAAGGGCGACTACTGCTCCAACCATTGACGGCACCATAGATGCCGTTTGGGCAAATGCCCCGAAGATGACCGTCGTACCGCAGGTGCCCAACCCGGGCAATGGTATGTTCGCCGGCTATATCGGTGATGCATACAATGTGACCATGCGTTCGCTTTATGATAACGAGAATATTTATTTCCTCGTCGAATGGGACGATCCGACCGAAAGTCTTGTCGACCGCCCCTGGTATTTCAATCCGACGACCAAAGCCTGGGCGCGGGAAGCCAACAGCCCCGTATTCGATGCCAACAGTATCAAGGTGCGAAATGCTTTTAACGAAGACAAGTTCGGTATGCTGTGGAATATCTCCACATACGATTTTCCTGCCAAAACCTGCTATGCCAGCTGCCACATGAACACACCGACGATCGACCCGGCCACCGGCAAGACGATACCGGCCACGAGCGGCAACCACTACACCAATAACGTGAGCGAGCGGATCGATCAATGGCATATTCACCTGATGAAAGACCTCGTGTACAACCAGGGTTCAGACGAATACCAGGACTGGAACTCCGGCATGATCAACGGCAACGGGCGCCACACCGATACACAATCGGCTACGACCGATGGTGTCGTTACCAACACCCAAACCCTGACCATTACCGGAAAAACGACCACCATGGCCGTTCCGAAATGGGTGATACCCGAAGCGACCAACCGTATCTATATCCTCAAGGAGGAAACCACGAGCGGCGTGGCCAAGCTCGTTACCGCTGTCGACAGCAACGGCGTACTGACTTATAACGGCGGCACAATCGATCCGAACATCGGCACCGACTATCAACAGGTCGGCAGCGGCGACGGCCCGAAAGTCATTCCGTCCTCGATCATTGCACCGATGACCGGCAACCGCGCCGATATCACCGCCAAAGCAACCCACAACAGCGCAGGATGGGTACTTGAAATCAAGCGCGCCTTGAAAACGACCGATACGATCAATCAGGACGCCGACTTTTCCAGCCTGGAAGATCAGCCTTTCGGTATAGCCGTATTCAACCAGGCCAATAACCAGCACGCCATCAAGCCGAACCTGTTACTGAAATTCCAGAAATAGAATGCCGCAGCCTCGTTCCTAATTAAAATTTCCAAGATCATGTCACACAAAAGCATAACGATGGCTGGCATTATAGCGGTGGTATTCCTGTTTTCCAATTGCTATAAAGTCACAACTGTCGATCTGACCGGGAATGCTGTTCTGGACCGGGAGATCAGTTTCTCCAGAGACGTCATTCCAATTTTTGAAAAAAGTTGTGCCTTGAGCGGATGCCATGCGCCCGGGAGCCAGGTGCCGGATTTAAGTGCCTCCAGAGCGTATGAATCCTTGTTGCAGGAAAACCTCATCAACTTCGAGGATCCTGCCAACAGTGAACTCTACGACTGGCTCACAGGCAAACTCGCACCGGCAATGCCGCTTGGCGGGCCTGACCCCGATATCAATGCGGTCGTCCTGACCTGGCTCACCCAAGGTGCTCAAAACAATTAAAATCAGCAACATGAAAAAGATACGAATGCACATCACATCCTGTTTCCTGCCCGCCAGATGGGCAATGCTGGTACTGGCATGTGTTCTGGCCGGCAATGTGTCGGCACAAGACACGGAAGCGCCCCAGGAATCCGCTCCCGTTGCCAAGCCCGTGAAAAACACCTTTGAGAGTATCTGGATCATCGATAACCAAAGTGTTATGGTTCCCATTAAAGGCACCTTTGAAATGGACATACAGCACAGGTTTGGCACCGTGAAAAACGGCTACAAAGACCTGTGGGGCTTTTACGCGCCATCCAATATCCGCCTTGGTTTCAACTACGCGCCGGTAAACAAACTGAACCTTGGATTTGGTCTGACCAAGGAAAGACTTCAATGGGATTTTAACCTCAAGTATGCGCTTTTGCAGCAAATGAAAGGAGGTGGTTCTCCGTTGAGCGTCAGTTATTTCGGCAACATTGTCATTGACGGAAGAGAGAAAAAATATTTTGTGAAAGGCGCGGACAGGCTGTCATTCTTCCATCAGCTGATCATCGCCAGAAAAATAACCGAGCATTTTTCGGCGCAGGTGGCGCCCAGTATTTCCTATCGCAACAATGTGGAGGGATATCTCGACCCGGAAGGAGCGGTTCAGCCAAAAATGAAGAACGAACACTTCGCTGTTTCGGTCGCCGGGCGGTATAAATTGTCGGAAGGCTTCGCCATCACGGCAGGGGTCGACCAGCCTATCACACAGCACCCGACCAACAACCCCTACCCGAACATTTGCTTCGGCGTAGAAATGACTACGAGTGCGCACACTTTCCAGGTTTTTGCGACCAATTACCAGGGCATTGTTCCACAAAGCAACAACATCTTCAATCAAAATGATTTCCAGAACGGAGCATTTCTGATTGGCTTCAACATTACGCGGTTGTGGAATTTCTGAGGATACAATCATGACATTTATATAGTACGACTGCCCGGTCGTCCGGAAGGACGACCGGGTATCTTTTTCCTTTTCCCAAACAAGACTTTAGAGTGCAGGCAGCGACGATTGTGAATCGTATGCTATACCACTTTTTCCATGCTGCCTTGGTGCCTTTTGTTACAGACCGAGTGAAAAATGACGGCATATTGACATAAATCATCTATGGCTATGATCCAGGTGCTTAACAAGGTTGCTGTAGTCCATGACCTTTATGCCATTAAAAAACGTTAACAAAATCAGTGATTGTATGAAAAACGTAAAATTCTTTTTAGCAGTAGCGGCGGGAATGATTATTTACGCAGTTGCCTTCCATGCCACCTCATGTACGCGGGAAGACGCAGTTGTAGCCGCAATCGAACCCCCCGTCTATCAATATGCAACCGATACGGTTTCATCTTCAAGTGGCTGGAATTTCGACAAAACGCACTCCAATGTTATGTGGGAAACCCCCTACAAAGGAGTCGCTTCCATGTTGACCGGACGCTTTAATACCTTTAATACAACCGTGAATTTCAGGGCAGACCACCCCGAACTCACTTCATTCTCGGGATTTGTGGTGCTCTCTACGGTTAACACGGGCGAACCCGGCCGCGACGGAGGATGCCTGCTCACCACATTTGGTACGGCGACGATTTCCGATACCGCCCGGCTCACCAGTAAAAAAGTGGAATTTGACGGAAAAGGCGCTTATGTCGCAACCGCAGATTTGAATTTCCACGGTGTAACGAAGGAAGTAAAAGTGGCGCTCAGCTACTCAGGCAAAACCCTGATCCCGGGTACTGCCCCTTATTATGTCGCCGGCTTGACGGGCAAGTTTGAATTCAACGCAATCAGCGATTTCGCCCTCGTCAGCACCAATATTGCCGACGGAGTGGTCGTCACGATGAACATGCTATTCAGGCATCCGATATAACGCGTTGAACGACATCGACTTTCCAATCATCTAAAAAGTAATGAAGCCATGCGAAATATGATAATCAAGGTGGCGCTTCTTATTGGAGCGATGGTAACAATCTTTGCCTGTTACAATGAATACCCACCTGTAGCCAGTCTTTTCAAGCCGGAGGACGTTTCGTTCAAAACCCACGTTCTGCCGATCCTGAGCACCCAGTGCGCTTCCGAGGCCAACGAATGCCATAACAATAAAGAATTGCCGGACCTGCGCGACTCCAGCGCTTACCGCTCGCTCACGGCAGGAGGCTATTACAACGTCGTTTTCCCGGAAGAAAGCAAATTATACAAAGCCATTACCGTTGGTGTAAACGGCCTTGACATGCCGCCAACCGGTCAACTGACACAATTGGACAAGGACCTGATCCTGACCTGGTTGACCAAAGGTGCTCCCAACGACTAACGGGTGCTTTTTGCAAAGCCTTTGCCCGTTCAACATTCAATCCATTAAAATATGGACGTCATGAAAAACATACCAACCCTGCAATCGACCCGGTTGCAACGTTTACAATACATTATTCTGGGATTCCTGCTTTGTTTCGTCGTCATGCCCGCCATCGGACAGGATGAGGCGGAAGAACAACAGGTACCGGTTGACCGTCCTGTAAAATCGACCTTCGAAAGTGCGATTATCATGGACAACCAGACGGTGATGGTTCCCATTAAAAATACCTTCGAGTTTGACATTCAGCACCGTTTCGGAACACTTCAAAACGGCCTGGAAGATGCCTTCGGTTTTTACGCACCCTCCAACATCCGCCTCGGATTTCTTTATGCACCCATCAATAACCTGTCGGTAGGTTTTGGCTTCACCAAATACAAAACGCTGGTAGATTTCAATGCCAAATACGCATTGTTGAAACAGCACAAAAGCTGGATGAAACCGGTTTCCATTACCTACTACGGCAATATGGTGGTTGACCCGCGGAAAAAATCGGAACGGCCGCGGTACCACTCGTCTGACAGACTGTCCTTTTTCCACCAGATTATCATTGCCCGCAAGATCAATAGCCGGCTTTCCGTACAAGTGGCGCCCAGCCTGTCGCATTACAACCTTCAGTTGGACCGCACGCTGAAAAACAACCACTTTGCCGTTGCAGTAAGCGCCCAGTACAAAGTCACACCGGTCATGTCGATCATTGCCAATGTGGACCAGCCCTTGTCGAAATACCATAAATACGCAGAGACCGATACCCGTCCGAATCCGAATCCGAACGCAAGTCTTGGTATCCAGCTCAGTACCAGCTCGCACGCATTCCAGATTTTTATCGGCAACTACGACAAACTCGTTCCGCAGGAAAATAACATGTACTTCCGCGGAAATGAATACCAGGACAACAGTTTGAGTGAATTCTTTGGCTCCAAAGGCTTCTTTGACCACATGGCCAAAAGGTTCCGGATCGGGTTCAACATAACCCGTCTGTGGAACTATTAAATGTCAGTGGGTCGTGGCCAGGGCTGTCAGGTAAGTCGGGTTGAGGAAGGTTGAGGGGGTTTAAAAGGGTTGAGGGGGTTGAGAAGGTTATGATGGTTGAGAAGGGTTGAGGATGTTAGATAAATTGCTGATAACCAATAATTTTCTTTTACAAGACGCACCCCCTCAACCATCTCAACCTTCTCAACCCTTCTCAGCCTTCCTTTTCAGGAAATATTTTTCTGCAGGTAAATTGAAAAACAATGGAAGATAAAAACAACAAGCGAAAATTGTCGCGGCGCTTTTTCCTCGAGACCGGCGTCACAGGTAGCGTCGGCGTAGCAATCGGCCTGGTGGCCGGTACACTCCTGAAAAATACAAATCAGGAAGAACCGGAAATGATCAGGTTGCTGACGGCCGACGGGAAAGTAGTGGAAGTGGAAAAAAAGCGCCTCCCTCAAACATGCGGCAAACCGGTAGCGGTCTCCAATCAGGAGTTAAAAGAATGGATGGAGAAAGGCAAGTGAGCAAATCACTGTCTGGTGCAATCGTTCATCTGAAACAATATTTCAAGCATGAAATCAACAGATAATAACGACCGCAGGGCTTTTTTGAAAAAAGGTCTCGGTATCGCCGCGGTGGCCGGCTCGGTGACGGCGCTTCAGGCTTTCCAGCAGGACAGCGTAGAGGAAACGGGCACCAAAGTTAAATTGCTTTCCCCGGAAGGCGAGATCGTGGAAATCGACTCGGGCTACCTCAAACCGATACCCGAAGTGAACATCGCGCCCGATCAGGCGCGGGAGGGTATCCCCGGCAGGCGATTTGTAATGGTCATCGACCTGGCCCGCTGCAAAAACCTGCGCAAATGCCACGACGCCTGCGATAAAATGCACCACTGCGGACCGGAAAAAGAATTTCTCAAGGTGCTGAAAATGCAGGACAACAAACTGGCGTCGCCATTCTGGCAACCCACCATGTGTTTCCACTGCGACGAGCCCCCCTGCGTCAAGGTCTGCCCCGTAGACGCCACGTACAAACGCACCGACGGTATTGTGCTGATCGACACCGACCGCTGTATCGGGTGTCGTTTTTGCATGGTCGCCTGCCCGTATTCGGCCAGAACGTTTGATTGGAGCGAACCGGCATTCCCGCTGGAAATCGCACATCAGCACTATTCTCCCGAAACGAGCGTGCCGGCAAAAAAAGGCACCGTTTCAAAATGCGACTTCTGTCCCGACATGGTACGCCAGGGCGAAATGCCCCACTGCGTGTCAGCCTGCCCCAACGGTGTATTTTATTTCGGCGACGAAAACGAAGACGCCGTATCCAACGGCGACGAAACCGTTCGGCTGAGCGAATTGCTTCGCGACCGCGCCGGCTACCGGTTCCTCGAAGACCTCGGCACCAAACCGCGGGTATATTACCTGCCTCCTGTCAACCGCCTGTTCCCGTTTGAGGACGACGAATTCAGTAAAAAAACAGATCACGATCATGAAAACTAAAGCGCATACGTCAATGGAGCAAAAAAATGCTCATTCTGATGCCATCAGCCGGGATTTGATGCCTCGCAAATTTGGCCGCCTCGGCCAGCTGTGGGTGGCTGTTTTAGTCTTCATTTGTGCGGTAGGGCTGTTTTTTTATATCGATCAGGTTCGGCACGGCCTCGGCATCACGGCCATGCGCGACTATACGACCTGGGGTATCTACATCGCCAATTTTGTGTTTTTTGTCGCCATAAGCCTCGTTGGCTCGCTTATCAGTGCCATACTCAAATTGTCCGGTGCAAAATGGCGCACCCCACTCACCCGCATCTCGGAGATGATCGCCGTATCGTCCATCATTTTCGCAGCCCTCGTTATTATTGTTGATATGGGGCGCCCCGACCGGTTTTTGAACGTCATTATTCACGCCCGGATACAATCTCCGATTACCTGGGACGTCATTGTAATTTCCACATACCTGGTCATCAGTCTGCTGTTGCTCTACCTGCCGCTGATCCCCGATCTCGCCCTGATGCGCGATCACTTCAAGGGTATCCCCGGCTGGCAGCATAAACTCTACAAAGTGCTTGCCCTGGGCTGGAACCACCTGCCCGAACAGGAGCACATCCTGCGCCGCTCGGAGCAAATTCTCGCTATTTTGATCATCCCGGTAGCATTCGGGATACACACCGTCACCTCCTGGTTGTTTGCCACTACCCTGCGTCCCGGTTGGGACAGCACCAACTTCGGTCCGTATTTCGTATCGGGTGCATTTATGGTAGGCGCCGCCGGCGTGATCGCAGCCATGTACACTTTCCGGACCTTTTACAAACTGGAGCGGTACATCACCCTGAAGCATTTCAGTTATATGGGCAAGCTGCTTGTGCTGTTGTCGCTGGTGTATCTGTATTTCAATATCAATGAATATTTTGTACCTGCCTACAAGATGAAAGCGCAGGAAAGCGCCCACCTGAGAGAATTGTTTTACGGAAGTTATGCGCCCTTGTTCTGGTCGGTTCAGATATTCGGCATGATCATACCCCTGATCGTCCTGACGTTCAAATGGGGCCGCAGACCATTGCCGATGTTTGTGATTTCCATTTTCGTAATTGTCGGGGCGTGGTTCAAACGTTTTCTTATCGTCATTCCTACTTTGAGCCACCCGTATATCCCGATGACGCGCGTACCCGAATCGTGGCAGCATTATTTCCCGACTTTTAAAGAGTGGTGGATCACTGCCGCTACCCTGGCGGGCGCACTTTTGATCGTAACGATACTGACCAGGCTTTTCCCCATTATCCCGGTTACGGAAACCATTGAAGAATCGGAACAGGCGGAAGAAACAACCCCGGCATCTTAAATTTATCAACACAGGAAGCAACTATGAACAAGATAAATACCATCCGATGCCTGGGCAAATACGGCCTTTTGTGGGCCATAGCCCTGCTTTTTGGCACCACGATCGCCGTGGCGCAATCGGGAAAAGATACTACGGCTGCCGCCGGCAAGGCCGATGCCAGCATGGAACTGAAATACACCGAGTTCAATAACAAAACAAAAGTGCTCGAAGCCACGGTAAAAACCAAGGTGGAAGGCGCCTGGAGAGGAATGAACGGCGTTGTTGTCAAATTTTACCAGGATGAAGCCGTTCCCGGGAAACTTTTGGGAGAAGCGACGTCTAACAAGAAAGGAACGGCGGTACTGATCTTGCCGGAAGCGAAAGAAAAAACCGCTAACCCAACTTCGGAATATACGTATATCGCCGCTATTGAAAACAGTGATCAGGTTGAAGATAATCAGGAGGAGGTCAAGGTAACTGAATCTGCTTTTGATATGACGCTGTCGGAGGAAGACTCGGTGCGGCAGGTGCATATTTCGCTCACCGCACCCGATGCAACGGGCAAGGAGGTGCCGGCAGGAGACGTGGAAGTCAGTCTTTACGTGGAAAGGATGTTCGGATTGCTGAAGCTTTCCGACGATCCGGAAACGACGGATGAAAACGGCGAGGCCACGGCGGATTTCCCCGCGGGTTTGCGGGGCGATACGGCAGGAAACCTGGTTATTGTGGCGAGGGTGGAAGATCACGAGCGCTTCGGGAATCTGGAATTTCGCAGAAAAATCAACTGGGGCATTCCACTTGTGATCGATCCGGAAAGAGACAAGCACCAACTGTGGTCTTCGAGGGCAAATGCCCCGATTTACCTGATTGTGATTGTCAATTCATTGCTTGTCGGCATCTGGGGCGTAATTTTGTATATCATATTCCAGACATACAAAATAATAAAACTGGGCCGTAACAAACCCCCGGTTTCAGGCACAGTCTAACAAAATTCATTCACTTAAACTTTACATAGTCATGATCACTAAAAGATTCTTGCAGGTAGGCATTTTCATGGTGTTTGCCATGCTCATTGCCACTGCTTTTTCTACAAGGCAGGAAGGAGACCCCTGGGTTGTTCCTGAAAAGTATAAAAAAATGAAAAATCCGGTTGCTTCTGACGCAGAATCGATCAGTGCGGGGAAAGCGCTTTACGCAAAACACTGCAAATCCTGCCACGGCACCAAAGGTCTGGGCGACGGTACAAAGGCGGCGCAACTGAAAACGGAATGCGGCGACTTCTCGAAAGCCGATTTTCAGTCTCAAAGCGACGGCTCTCTTTTCTACAAAATAAACGAAGGTCGCGACGATATGCCTTCTTTCAAGAAGAAAATACCGGATGCCGACGACGTTTGGAGCGTGGTCAATTACGTGCGGACCTTGAAAAAATAAGGCCGGGCCGGGTTTGACAAATGTGTGCCGGAGGCTGTTTCGCAAGTCTGGTCGAGAGGATTGTTTCTATAGTTTTTTGATTAGAGGCGATTTTATTAGGGTACGCGTCAACTCCACCCCTTCCCCCGTTGGGTGGGGTTGACGTGCATCAGAATGTTCCCTGATCGCAATCAGACAATCAATGAATTATAGAGATATGAAAGGGTAAACAAGGTTGATTTTTGATAAATCAGGATCTGATTTATCAGCAACCTTGGCTCTCCTCTCGACCGGGTCTGCGGGACAGCCTTTGGTCGTTTTATAGAGGAGTCAGGTGCGGGGAAAGGGCTACTCCGAATCAAGTTCCTCGATTCTTTCGAGTATTCGGTACGTATAGGCCCATTCGTTTTTGGCATCCGGCGCATGGCTTTCGCGCCAGGTTTCGCGCCATTCGGCCGGGTCGAGGGCAGGAAAAACAACATCGCCATCCACCGCCATATCCACCTCCGTGAGGTAGACCCTGTCCCATAAATCCATGCTTTCCCGATATATCTGTCCGCCGCCGATGATAAAGGCTTCCGTTTCGCCGTTGTCGAACGCCATACCCAGTGCTTCTTCGATGGAATGCGCCACCTGCACGCCGTCTGCCCTGAAAAACGGGTCGCGGGTGATGACGATGTTCGTGCGTTTCGGCAACGGCCGCCCGATGCTGCGGAAACTGTTGCGACCCATCAGCACGTGGTGGTCGAGCGTGGTGCGTTTGAAATAAGCGAGATCGGCCGGCAAATACCAGGGTATCTGGTTATCTTTTCCGATGACGTTGTTTTTTGCAGTTGCTACAATTGCGGAGACGATCATGGCAGTAAGTATTGGCAGAATACAAAAGAGGCGGAGATCAGATTTCTTTCA
>JAKOXM010000086.1 GCA_029781095.1 Bacteroidota bacterium | reverse complement strand
GCGGGCGACGCAACTGTTTGGGCGCAACTGAGATGCGGTTTTTCGGTGTAAATGACACCGGTGTACATATTACTGGAAAAAAAAACCTTCCTCTTTTCGGGTAGATGGCTACATTTATATCCTTAATCCATAATCAGTCGCTCGCCTATAGCCGGCCGGGAATACGCATCTGAACGTGTTTACACTTTCCCCGCCAGAATATTCGTTATCAACATTTTGCCTTTGAACGACAAATGAATAATCCTTTATTGCAATTCGACAAGTGAGGAATAAACCGACGTCGTATACCTTAAAAGTCCCGCTATGAGAGATCTGATCGAACTGGCTAACCTGCTGAACAAAACCAAATTAAAATCCAACGGAATACTGGACATTATTCTGGAGCCCGACTCCAAAATGCATCATTTGTATGATGCGATCATCAGCCAGAAAATCCAGTCGGACGAAGACGCCATGGCATGGCAGTTGGAGGCCGACGAAGATCCTTCCAAACTGCCCAACCTGAAAAACAAGCTGAAGGACCGGATGCTCGATTCCGTTTTCCTCCTTGATTTTAAGGAGCCGGGTTTTTCCGACCGGCAGCGCGCGTATTTCGAGTGTTACAAAAAATGGGCGGCGGCCATGATCCTTGTGATGCGAAATGCCAAAGTTTCGGGATATGATGTTTTGGAAAAATTATTACGGCACGCCATCAGATTTGAATTTACCGAGCTTACCTGCGATATACTACGCGTTTTGCGCCTCCATTACAGCACAGCCGGAGGGGATTTAAAAAAGTACGAGAACATCCGGGAGCAGCTGTACCATTTTCAGAAGATCTGGCACATGGAAAACCAGGTGGAGGACTTTTACAGCGACCTGATCATTCGCTATGTGAACAGCAAAGCGACGAAAATGGAGGTGTCTGAACAGGCAAAGGTTTATTACAGCATCGTCAAGCCCGACCTGGAAAAATGCGATTCTTTCAAGCTTCAATTGTTCGGGCGGCTTATCCAGGTATTCGCTTACAGCAGCGTCAATGATTATGTAACCACTGCGCGACTCTGCGAGGAGGCTGTGCTCTTTTTTGACAAAAAGGAGTATGACAGCGGTATACCCCTCCAAATATTTTATTACAACCTGATTACCTGCTATTTAAAACTGCGCGAATTCGAAAAAGGAAGGCACATCATAGAACGATGTCAATCTCTTGTTGACCCGGGCTCGTTCAATTGGTTCAAATTGCAGGAGTTATTTTTTCTGCTGGCCATGCATACCTCGCACTACGAAGCCGCAGCACAGGTATTGGAAAAGGTGATGAACGATTCCCGTTTTGAAGATCAGTCGTTTCAAATCACCGAAATATGGAAAATTTATCACGCATATACCCACTTTTTAATAAAAATAGGCAAGCTGTCGTCGACACTTGGGCCCACGCATAGAAATGCGAAGTTCAAGCTGGGCAAATTCCTCAACGAAACCCCCGTTTTTTCCAAAGATAAACGCGGAATGAACATTCCGATCCTGATCATACAGATTTTGTATGCCCTTGCCGACCGGGATTATCAGCAGTGTATGGACAGAATGGAGGGTATCGAAAAATACTGTAGTCGATATCTGAAACAAAATGACACTTTTCGCAGCAATTGCTTTATTAAAATGCTCCTGCAAATCCCAATCTATACATTTCACCAGGATCGTGTAGCTCGCCATACCCGTAAGCTGTATGAAATGCTCTGTTCTGTGCCTATGGAAGTGGCTAACCAAACCTACGAAATTGAAATCATACCCTACGAAACACTGTGGCAACTGACGATCAGTGCGCTGGACAGAACACCGCCCCGACAGGCTCCTCCGCGACCACGCATTTCCTGATCTTCTGCTTAAACAAATGGGTTTTTGCTGATTATTATAACCGTCCGACTGGCCTGAATGCCGGTCGGACGGTCCTTTTTTCAGCCTGATAAAGCGCTTTATGGAATTCGGAATTAAGTTTTCATTTTTATAGTTTGCTGATAATCAATTCGTTTAACATAAAAACAGGAAAAAAACGTTGAAAATTACCGGGCGATGAACGCGTGTTTTCTGTCCTAAGTCATCCCCTGCCTCTGGGGGTACCTTTGAAGCATCACACACAAAAATTTATTGTCATGCTCAATTGGATTTTACCTGCCGGGTGGATTTTATTATTATTCGATTCGTCTACCGAACGGGCGATTTGTAATGACACGCAAGGAAATATTATCGTGGTTGACGTCGTCGGGGTCTGAGCACGTGTGCTTTTAAGGAATACAAGCACCTTCCGCCGATTATTAACTTCCCGAATATCGTACAAAATAACCACCCAGCCATGGCGATGATCTTCCAAAGCATAAGGACTACAGGACTGCTGAAGCAGGATATTCCGCTAACCCGTAGCGGGGAAAGCACCCATCATGAACCGATGTTCCTCCAATGCGAGGTCATGTTCGGTTCACCGAGTTCCAATTGTGACGGCAATGGCATTTGCAAAATCGCGGCCCGCAGCAGCGGCCAACTGCAGCCTTTTGTTCGACGTACTTCCTGTAGCCGTGCGTCCGCGTTATTCACTTCGAACGACAACGACAAAGGCGCATCGTTGATATTTCGCCGCGACTGGCTGTGCTCAAAATTGATGCGCGGACATTTCCGGCACGGCGTCCTCGAAATGCCCGAACCCTGTCCTATTCCGAAGGGTTTCGTTTCGGCGCTCGGTCTGCAAATTACCGAATTACCGGCAGGGTTGCACCTCATCGAAGACTATGGAACCTATTATCGAATCAACTTTCGCTTTATACAATAATTGATTTCCGTTGGGCCCCCGTCCGCATATAATCTCCTGAATTGCCCACCAGGGCACGCTTCATCCAACCGAAGAACAAAAGTTCTTCCCCCTCTTTCAAAGTGCACAGAACAAAACGCACTTTTTTGGTATACAGGGCGCGCCACTCCTCCCCGGAGTGGCGCACTTGTTTTTACAACTTGCTGAGGGTAGCCTGCACGAATCCTGTCAGCGCCTCACCGCGCAGCATGCCGTGTTGCAGCAAGGCAAGGTTTACAAGGTACTGCGGCAGGGCGTTGCGTTCGGTCTCGTCGGTCGTTTTCAGCAGTTTCTGCACCACGATCGGATGGTTGGTATTGACCACAACGTTGTAGGAATCCGGAAAGTCGCCAAGCGCTCCCATGCCGTGGAGCGATTGCATTTCTTTCATCCGGCGCATAAACTCGGGTTTCGTGATCATTACCGGCTGGTCGTCGGGCGAAAGCGGCGAAAGCGTAACGGAAGCGCCGGGCTGGCTTTTCACAACGGCTTCGAAAAGGCTCTTTACCTCCTCCTGCTCTTTTTCGGACAACACGGATTCACGTTTTTCATCTTTCTGTACGAGGTTGTCCACCGTATCGGAGTCGACGCGAACGAACACGAGCCCCGGATCTCCCCGGTATTCCATGTGCTGCATCCAGTGATTGTCGAGCACGGCGTCGAGCCGCACGACGTCGAAGCCGCGTGACTCGGCGGCTTTTATCTGCACATTGTGTCCGTCGGGATCATTGGTGTAAATGACAACGACCTTTCCGTGTTTGTCGGTCTGGTTTGTTTTGATCTTTTCCTTGTAGTCGGTCAACAGGAAGAATTCGTGCTGCACATTTTCCAGCAAGGCAAAATTCATGGCGCGTTCTTCGAATTTTTTGTCCGATATCATGCCGTACTTGACAAATACACCGAGGTCGCGCCATTTTTGCTCGTAGGCCGGCCGGTCGTTTTTGAACAGATCGTGGAGTTTGTCGGCCACTTTCCGTGTGATGTATTCGCTGATCTTCTTGACGTTGATATCGCTTTGCAGGTAAGAGCGCGATACATTGAGCGGAATGTCGGGCGAGTCGATGACGCCGTGCAGCAACAGCAGCCATTCGGGCACGATGTCGCGCACGTCGTCGGTTACGTACACCTGGTTGCTGTAGAGGTGTATTTTGTTGCGCGTCACTTCCATCGCGTTGCCGAGACGGGGGAAATACAAAACGCCGGTCAGATTGAAGGGATAGTCGATGTTCAGGTGTATCCAGAACATCGGCTCCGGCGCCATGGGATACGTCTCTCTGTAAAAGGCGAGGTAGTCCTCGTCCTTCAGATCGGTCGGCTGCTTCTTCCAGATCGGCCGGGTTTCATTAATAATATTGGGTACCTCGCGTTTTTCCTCTTTTTTCTCTTCACCTTCTCCGGTCTCGAAGTATTCGGTTTTTGTGCCGAAGCGAATGGGCACGGGCAGGTATTTGCAGTATTTCTCGAGTAGCCCTTCTACGCGGTGTTTTTCAAGGAAATCTTTGTTCTCTTCGTTGATATAGAGAATGATATCGGTGCCCCTTTCTGCTTTTTTTACCTGTTCGATACTGAACTCGGGGTTGCCTTCGCAGGTCCAGCGCACGGCTTTTGCGCCCTTTTGCCACGATTTGGTGACCACTTCCACTTTGCCGGCTACCATGAAAGCCGAGTAGAATCCGAGGCCGAAATGCCCGATGATGGCGCTGTCCTTGTTTTTTTCTAGGAACTCGGCGGCGCTGGAAAAAGCGATCTGATTGAGGTATTTCAGCACTTCTTCTTCGGTCATGCCAATACCCCGGTCGCGGATAATGAGCCGGTTTTCGGATTCTTCAATGATCACCTCAATGGTCGTGTCGCCGATCTCGCCTTTTACGTCGCCCCGGTTGGCCAGCACCTGGAGTTTGGTGGTGGCATCCACGGCATTGGATACCAGTTCGCGCAGGAAAATTTCATGATCGGAATAGAGGAATTTCTTGATGATGGGGAAAATGTTCTCGGTCTGAACGGAAATCGTACCTGTTTGCATAATTCAATATGGTTGATTTAGTTGAGCAAGGCGTTCAAAGCCTGTGCCATCCCGTAAGTGTCTGACAAATTGTCCGGTAATAGCAAACAGGAGACTAAGTAACTGACAAGCAGTACGTTAACAGTCTGTTTCTACCATTTTCATGGAATTAACCGGCAAAAAAAACTATTCTACTAGAAGTCTATGATCCAGGAATTGGCACAGTACTTGCCTGATAATGAATGTGCCGATGCACAGCGAATGGCCGGAAAAATCAAGACGCCGGACGGTTCGTAACAAGAAATAACAGAGTCTAGGATTCCATAAAAATTTAAGGCCGAATGCGGTCTTAAACCCGTGGGCGAGGGACCAGTCCGTTTGGGGGGTAGGGCTGGTCTCCTCACCACAAATCGCCGAAAGATGCGACTTTTTTCCGAAAAATAATCTTTTCTGACATATCTCAATGGTGATGGAGGCAGGAGGTTCATTCGAACCTTCTGCCTTTTTTGTTTTTGCCAACTTTCTTCTCCTCTTCCTGAACCGGGAACCCGAAGAGATCGTACATTTTCCGATAAATGTCCGTGTTTTCGTAAACGCCGCCGAACTGTTCGGCGCCCGGGCCATAGGCAAATACGGGCACCAGCGTGGCCGTATGCAGTTTCGTTTGAAAGGTCATGTCGAGGGTATCCGGCGAACGGCTTTGTTCGAGCGCCATGCCGCCCGTTTCGTGGTCGGCGGTGACTACGATGAGCGTTTCGCCGTCGGCTTCGGCAAACCGGAGTGCCTCCCCGATGGCCGCGTCGAAATCGAGCATTTCCCTGACGGTATTCGGGGCATTATTGGCATGGCAGGCCCAGTCGATCTGCGAGCCTTCGATCATAAGGAAAAAGCCTTTTTCACTGCGTTTTTTCAAAAAAACGGGCGCCATACGCGCCGCCACGGGCAGATAGTCGCGTCCTTCATTCACGCCGGCCGGTTCTTCGCTGGCGGAAAACCACGCAAAAGGACTGGAGCCTGAAGGCGTTATATCCTGCAGTTTTTTTGTTGAATAGTCGGTTACTTCAAAACCTTTGGCGCTGAGTTCATCGACAAGATTGCGCTTGTCAACCGTGCGCTCGGCAAAATATTTCCGGCCGCCACCTATAAACAGGTCGATATCGGTTTGAAGAAAATAGGCGGCTATGGCCTGCATATCGGCGCGGTCGGGCACGTGGGCTATGAACGATGCCGGGGTGGCGTGCGTGATGCTCGACGTGGCAACGAGACCTGTTGCAAGTCCTTGTTGTTCAGCCTGTTCGAGAATGGTTGGCGCGGATTTTCCGTTTTTGCAAACACCGATTGCGCCGTTATACGTTTTGCAGCCGCAGGCAAATGCCGTAGCCCCGGCTCCCGAATCGGTAATCAGCTGTCTCGCCGAATATGTTTTGATCAAACCTGTAACCGGAAATTTTTCCAGTTGCAGTTTATTTCCGTTCGAATACATGCCTGCGGTAATCTGCGTGAGTCCCATACCATCGCCAATCATCAGAATGATGTTTTTCGGGCGGTTGCCTGTAGGCGGTGCAGTCTGGATTTCCCGGGTTTGGTGAAACGATAAAAACAGGAGCGCAGGAATTATAATCAGTTGTTTCACAGATATTTATTTAATTTTTTCAGGCAGATATCATATAGCGCTTGCCGGGCAAGGTCCTGATAATGCCTTTGAATTCCAGTTCAAGAATCAGCGAAGCCAGCTCTCCCGGCGGGAGTTTGGCGGCCATAGTCAGTTGATCGATCGGGATCTCGGGTTGTTCACGGATGATATTGAGGAGTACGGTTTCCGCGTCGGAAAGATCGTGGAAAAGTTGTGCCTGCACGGATTTTCTGTCGGCATCCTCCCAACGCAGTGCCGTTGCAATGTCGGCGGCAGATTCGGCAAGTCTGGCCCGGTTGGTTTTGATGAGCAGGTTGCATCCCGTGCTTTTGGGGTCGCGCACGCGACCCGGCAGGGCAAAAATATCGCGCTCGTACTGGCTTGCAAGTTCGGCGGAGATCATGGAACCTCCTGTTGCGGCTGTTTCCACCACCAACAGCGCATCGCAGAGACCGGCGATGATGCGGTTGCGCATGGGAAAATGCTCGCGATCGGGTTTGGTTTCGTGGGTATATTCGGTGAGCAGGCCCCCGTTTTCGATCATACGCAGGGCGGCGCTGCGGTGCTGACTCGGGTAGATGTTGCCAAGTCCGTGACCCAGCACCCCGATGTTGGGCATGTCCAGCGCGATGGCTTTGCGGTGCGCCGTGATGTCGACACCATAGGCCAGGCCGCTGACAACGAGCACCTCGTACGATTGCAGCCCCTCGATGATCTCTTCGCAAAGCATCCTGCCATATTCAGTCGGCTGCCGGGTGCCGACAATGGCTATTATCCGCCGGGCAGATAACAGATCGAGCGAAGATCCCTTAAAGTAAATCAATGCCGGGCTGTCGTGGCACTGTCTGAGCCGCGCGGGAAAACGTTCGTGGGTATAGAACAATGCGGCGATTCCGTGTTGTTCAAGGAACCTGATTTCGAGTTCGGCGAGGCGAAGCGGCCCGGCGGAAAGCAAGGCGTCGGCAGTGACAGGCCCGATGCCCGGAATTCTCAGCAATTCTTTTTTCGGGGCGCGGAAGACGGCCTCCGCACTGCCGCAATAGCTGATTAATATTTTGGCCGTGACGGCGCCTACCTGCGGCACCATCGTAAGTGCGATCTGATGTTGAAGGCTGTCCGGCATTTAACCCATTGTTTGCAGGTTTATGTATGGGAGGATCGGGGTAAGTGAAGCGTACGTTCAGGTAATTTTCCGGAACCGTTTGCAAGTCTTAATTTTGACCGGTAAATGTAATGTAAAACCTTGGAAACCTATCCTTCCGGAGATTACCGGAAAGCCCGGAACCTTTATACTTTTGCTGTATGAAACTTCCCAAAATCGAATCCCTCGTTATTGCGGTGTTTTTTGGTTGCATTTTGCTGTGGGCGGTATCCAAGTGCTCTGCAAAGCGCTCCGAGTTTGTGCGCACCCAGCGTGAGAATGGCGATGACAGCGAAGAGCGTCCAACCCGGCACGACACGGTCGTAATCAAACAGCCCGTGCAGCAGCCGGCACAACAACCGGTCAACACCCAAAACCCCGGCGTATTGCCATCGCCGCAACCATCTGCCGCCATTCCCGTTCCCGAACCATCCGCGGCCGCACCGCCTCAGCCGGGCTCTAAACCTACACGCCCCGTGCTGTCCAATCAGACACAATCCGCCGCACCAACGTCGGCTACAGGCAAGTATTCGACCTTGTTCGTCACGATCGACGGCCTGAAGGTCCGAAAAGAACCCGGCCTGAAAAGCGAAACGATCGCGAAACTCGAGCTCTACGAACCGGTTACTTTCCTGAACCAAAAAACCGAATGGACGCAGGAAATCAGCCTGGGATATGAAAAAGTGACCGACCACTGGGTCAAAATCCGGACGCGCTCGGGCAAGGACGGATGGGTGTTCGGCGCCGGGGTTCACTACTATAAAATGAAACGCAAAGGCGTGATGGATTGACACTTAAGTGCAATTTGCTAATTTACCAATGTGTTAATGTGCTAATTATCAGTGTGATACATCGCTTTTGGTATGAACCGATTTTATTGAAGCACTTACCGGTTAAGGAGCGCAAAATTGGGGCTGACAATCAAAAGGAAAAATCATAAGTCAGCGGAGAATGGCCTGATGACAAACCCGCCTTTCCTTTGGCTTCGGCCGGTAAAAATAACGAATGACGAAATGACAAAAAAAAACTACATCCCTGCGCTGATCTGGCTGCTGATCGTTACGGGCATGTCGGTAACTCCCAATATGCAACTCCCCAAATTTGATCTGTTTGCTACGGACAAATTGGGGCACCTGGCCGCATACGGCCTGCTCATGTGGCTGCTATTGTGGGGCAACCGGCGATCTGCAGGACGCCGGCCCGACTGGAAGACAGGACTGACTTTGTTCGCTTTTTCATCCGGCTACGGGATCCTGATGGAATTCGTGCAGGGAGCCTTCATTCCCGGAAGGTTTTATGAGGTGGATGATATGATCGCCAATGCA
>JAKOXM010000078.1 GCA_029781095.1 Bacteroidota bacterium | reverse complement strand
GCTGCCGGGCAGCCCTACACGGGTTCCGTGCTGGTATATGCGATTTATCTCGACCCTTCGCAATCTTCGACTCCATTGCAGATCCCCGGCAGTTTTGCAGGTATCAGCGCCGACGGTCAACGGCAGTTTCTGGAGAGTTTTGGCATGATGCACGTCCTGCTCGAATCGCCCGCAGGGCAGCGGCTGAACATATCAAAGCCTGCCACGCTGACCATGTCTGTACCGGCAGATCGTGTCGCCAAAGCGCCGTCCGTTATTCCGTTGTGGTATCTCGACGAAACGACCGGCCTCTGGCGCGAGGAGGGCGAGGCGGTCCTCCAAAACGGCCGCTATGTGGGCCAGGTATCGCACTTTTCGCTCTGGAATTGCGACGACGGTTTCCCGGTCGTTACCCTTTCGGGCAACGTTTTTGTAGAAAATTACCACCCGATTGTCGAAGTGCGCATCACCCGGCTGAACGGAGCGGGGACCGGTTATGTATTCACCAACGCCTCGGGCGATTTCAGCGGCCCTGTCCCGGCCGGCGAGTCCCTGCTGATCGAAGTCTACAACCTGTGCGGCACCTTGTTGTATTCTGCCAATATCGGGCCCTTGACCGCGGACACCGATCTCGGCGACATCAGCCTGCCCTGGACCGGCAATTGGGTGGCCGTATCCGGTACGCTTACCGACTGCAACGGCCAGCCCGTAACCAACGGCTATGTGTCCACCGAAATCAGCGGCGATCCGTTCCCGATTACCCTGAACCCCGCAAATGGCCAATTCAACGGTATGGTGGCCGATTGCGGCGCCGGTGGTACAATTTCTGTTTATGGAATCGACATCGATGCCGGCATGGAAAGCAGTGTGTATACCTTCCCGACCGCTGCGCAGGTAAATGCCGGTAATATCCAGGCTTGCGCCGGGCAACTGACGGAAAAAGCAGAGTTTGTCATCAACGGCATTACGATGACTTATGTACCCTGTACGGCCACCTGGAACCCGAGCCCCACACTGTCGACACATGCCATTACATTCACGGCCGACGTGCCGGGCGGAAGTGTAAAATACACCCTGTCGCTGGCTGACTGGAACAATGGTACCGGCTCACCGATTTGGGCAACCTCCATTGTCTACCAGATCAGCGGCAGCCCCAACGGTTATTATGAGTTTTCGGGAGGGGATATCGAGGTACTTCAGCACGATACCACGCCGGGAGGCAAGGTAATTGTGAAGATCAGCAATGTTGCTTTCGACCAGATACCACAGAATATTCCGGCCTATGGCACGATCAACATTGTCGCGACAGTACAATAAAAATCTGCCTGAAAATCATTGAATATCAAGTTGTTAAAATGACCGAAACGGAAATCCTGCGCACCGTCGAAGCCAGTCTCCGGCGCGACCCACGGGCTGAAAAAGCACTGTTTGAGTGTTTCGCTCCCCGTGTGTTCGCCCTGGCTCGTCGTTATGCTCCCGACGAGACGGCGGCGCAGGATTTTTTACAGGAATGTTTCATTCATATTTTTGACAACCTGAAAAAATACGACACCCTGCGCGGCGATTTCGGCGCCTGGATCTATCGGGTAAGCATCAATACCTGCCTGCAACTGCTCCGTAAAGCCAAACAACTACCACCGCTCGACTTTGGCGAACTGCCCGCCCTGGCCGATGACCTCGAACCCGACGACCTTTCACAAATACCGGAATGCCTGATCCTGGAAGGTATCCGCCAGTTGCCCCCCGGCTACCGTCAGGTGTTCAACCTGGCGGTTTTTGAGGAATGGCCGCACCGCGACATTGCCGCCGCACTGGGCATCAAGGAAAGCGCTTCCCGCTCACAACTCCTGCGGGCAAAACAGTTTTTAAAAAGTTATATAAACAAAACACTCCCGAGTTATGAGCCGCAACGACTGGTTTGAAGCATTTCTCCGTGCCCGCGTGCAACGCGAGACGCCTGATCTGGATATCGAACAGGCATGGGTACGCCTGCAACAACGGCGGCGCGAGCGGCGGCGGCGCAGAATATTCTTCCTCATGCTCTGGGGACTGATTGCGGGAGCCGGTATCGGACTCTGGTATTGGAGCCGGCCTGCGAATGACGGGGAACTGGTCCCGGTCGAACACCCCGTAGCAAACTTCGAGGCGCCGACACGCCGGCCCGGCATACAACAGGAAGGCTCTGTCACAGTGATCGGGGAAATATCGCCCGGCGCTTTTGCCGAAGCTGCATCTGTACCTGTCCCCAAAATGACGGCAGCCGGACGCATATCGGCGGAAATGCCTGAAAATATATTGCCCGAAAGAGCGGGCAATACACCGACGGTGGCAGACCCGGTCTCCGGCACTTCTGCATCCATTTCAGGCGCCGGCGAAATCAAAACCTTTGGTCTGTTCCGCCCTGTTCCGGCATTGCCGCTTGCAGAACAACTCCTTGTTTTTAATACGCAAAAAACTGATTTTCAACATATACCGGCCATCCCGTTTGCATCAAAAAGAAAAAACAAATACCCCAAATGGCTGCCGGGA
>JAKOXM010000077.1 GCA_029781095.1 Bacteroidota bacterium | reverse complement strand
TCAAACCCCGGTCATGCAAATATACCTCGATTCCTACGGCGCTTTTTTGTCCGTCCGGAACGGTCAGTTTCGCGTACGCCTGTCATCCGGTGAAGAACACTTCTTTGCAGTGCGTGAAACCTCCGCCATACTGCTTACCAAAGGCACCGGCCAGAGCACCGACGCAGCCCTGCTCGCCGTAGACAATGACATTCCCGTTCTGCTGATCGACGCCAATACCCACTACCCGCTTGCGCAGGTGAGCAGCGGGCGTCCGGGCAGCATTTCATCCATTCGCAAAAACCAGCCTGCTTTCAGCCGTTCGGAAGAAGGTATGCGCTGGGCGATGTCGCTCATTGCCGACAAGATCGGCGGGCAGCGGCAGCATCTTTTTCAGTTGTCGGAAAGCGCGGGCGCGCCGCCGGGTTTTGCAGAAAGCATACGCCTGACCGACCGGGCGCTCGCTTCGCTGGAAAAAAGCCTGCGCGCAACCACGCCGCCCGCCGCAGACGTGATCCGGGGGCAGGAAGGAACGGCATCCCGCCTGTATTTTCAGCAGATCGCCGTCTACCTCCGCGGAAAGACGGATTTTGAAAACAGGCAAAAACGCCCGGCTTACGACCCCTTCAACGCCTTGCTCAATTATCTCTACGGCATGCTGTACACCTCCGTGCACCTGGCACTGCTGAAAAACGGACTCGATCCTTTTCTCGGCGTACTGCATGCGGACAGGTACGGCGCTGCGCCCACGCTCGTATTCGACGCCATAGAGCCTTACCGCCCCTGGGCCGACCGCGTGGCCGTGCAACTGGCGGAAAACGGTCGGATGGATGCCGGAGCGTTCGAACCCGATGCGGAAGAACGCGGACTTTGGCTCAGCCGGGCGGGGAAAAACATCGTAATAGACGCCATGCTCGCGCAACTCGAAGAAAGCAGCGGCTACGACGGAAAACAGGTAAAAAGACGCGTACAAATAGACCTCGACGCCCGGAAACTGGCCGTCAAAATCAATCAGTACCGGGACTGAATTAACAGGTAATTCAAACCCGGTCTTTCGAGTCAATACTGCATTGTTTTTTCAGCCGCAGCGCTGCTATACCCTCAAAAAATGCCTTTTCTTTATTCAAAACCCCTGCGTTTAATTTTATCAATTAATTGAGTCCCGGTACTTAAAACGCCTCCACAATGAAACACGCACGCAACAACACATCGATCGTCCTGCTCCTTTTATGGATGCCGCTCTTCCAGGGCGCACTTGTAGCGCAGGACCCCGATATCGACTCGAACGAGCGGGCCAGAATGGAAGAAATATTCCGAAGCAGCGACCGCGAAGGCGAAATACCCGTGAGCCGGCGGCAGCGCGAAGGAAAGACCAAACGCGTGAGCGTGCCGAAAGGCGCTTTCCGGATCGGCTGCATCTGCATGGACGACACGCGAAGCGATACGCGGAGTACCGGCGCGTGCAGCGGGCACGGCGGCGTGCGCTTCTGGGTGTATCGCACCCGCGAAGGCGATACCGTGCACGTACTTACGGGCCGCCACGAACGGCATCCGCAGGCCCTCGACGCAGCCGAGATGAGCGAACTGGTACAGAAACGCGCCGACCGCACCCAAAACCTGCCGACCGTGGCGAAACCCGTGGCGCCCGTGCCATACGCTTCGCCTTCTCCGCCGGTCGTGGTGTTGCCCGATCATGGCAACCATTTCGGTTGGGGCGATGCGGCGGTACTCGGCGCGGCGGGCCTGACGCTGTTTGTTATCGTGCGTTTTGTGTTAGGCTGGGTCCATCACAACGAAAATCTCATTCGATATGCATTACGTCATCTGTTACGACCTGGAAAACGACCGCCTGCGCGACCGCGTCGCAAAACTGCTCGAAAGAAACGGGTGCCGAAGAATACAAAAGTCGGTGTTCGCGGCCCCGGACCTGAATAAAAAGCACCTGGTCAGGTTGCAACTGTCGCTCCGGCAGTTGTTCGGCAGGCGTCCGATGAGCGCGGGCGACAGCCTGTACCTGATCCCTTTGCCCGAAGAATACGTGCCGGGTATCGAGGCAATCGGGGAAAACAATTTACTTCCGGTGCTCGAAGAAAAACCGTTGAAAATAATACTCTGAAAAGTTTGGCAGGATATTAGCGGACTGAATATCTTGGCGCTACGTATGAGCGATCGTACGCCTTCCAGCCCGTATCCAGTAAGATGAGGATTGAAACTGTTTTGCCCGATGCGTCGGGGATCGAATCGACTCCTTCCAGCCCGTATCCAGTAAGATGAGGATTGAAACACAAGGGTGTGAAGGGAGCCGCACTTGAGCCGGCCTTCCAGCCCGTATCCAGTAAGATGAGGATTGAAACGGTATGCCT
>JAKOXM010000803.1 GCA_029781095.1 Bacteroidota bacterium | reverse complement strand
GGCGCAATACAAAGACAATCTGGAACTGGAGCTCGGCACGCAGGACAACCTCGCCCGCGCGATGGCACGCAATGCCTCCGTCAAGCGCGGTCAGCCACTTACCATTCCCGAAATGCAGGATTTGACGGACCGACTGTTTGCCTGCGCCATTCCCTACAACAGCCCGTCCGGGCGCAACTGTTTCATTACCTTTGAATTAGCGGAATTACAGAAGCGGTTTGGCGGCTGATCAATCGCCAAAAGGTTTTATTTGCGCGATGCGTTTTCCTGTAATTCTTTCGACGCCATGGCCCTTTTCTGCGCCTGAAGCGCAATTGCTTTGGCAGCCTTTATCGGTATCGCGACGCATTTTTTCTCCATGTATCCCATCATATTGCGCACCAGTTCCTGTGCTGCGGGATCGAGTTTGGCGAAATCTTTTGCGAATACTTCCTCAATGGCGCGTTCTTTCACGGAGCGTACTTCGTCGGGGATATGCGCCAGCGAGCGCTCGATCTGGCGTTCGTGCCAGAGTTCGCGGAAGGCATATATGCGTTGCGAAATGATGGCTTCCGCTTTTATTTTTTCCCGTTCGCGGTGTGCGAGGTTTTCGCGGGCCGTGTTGCGCAGGTCTTCAATTTCAATAAAACGGACAGGAAAAAGGGAAAGAATACTTTTGTCCACGTTGTTGGGTACCGAGAGATCAACCACCACTTTTCGGCTGTCCTCACCGGCAAGCAGGCTCCGGTAAAGCGAAGGTGTTACCACTGCCTGAGTAGCGCCGGTACAGACGATCAGGGCGTCAAAACCTTCCGAATAATGCTCCAGAGCATCGAATGGCAGCCCGCGGCCCTGCCGGAAGGACCGGGCGAGGGTCTCTGCTTTTTCCAGCGTGCGGTTGAAGATCGTCACGTGTTGAAATCCGTTTTTCAACAGGAACTTGGAAAACAGCTCGTTGGTCTGACCCGCACCGATCATCACAATACGGGCATCTTTTGCGAGGTTTGCTTTTTGCATGGCCATAAAAGCCAGCGCTACGACGGACAATGCCTTTTCACCGATGCCGGTCTGGCTGTAAATTTCTTTAGCGGTTTCGATCGTGAAACGCATGAGCAGGCGCAGGTGATCGCCTGTGAGGCCCCACTCATGGCTGCGGTCGTATGCTTCGCGCAACTGGCGAATGATCTCGCGCTCGCCGACCACAAGGCTGTCGAGCGAACCGGCAACCTCGAACAGGTGGTTGATGGCCTCGGCGCCATGAAGCAGGCGCATCCGGGATGCGATGAAGGCGACTTCGGAACCGGCCAGACCGGGACGTATCAGACTCACCGCTTCGCCGATAAAAGTTTCATCTACCGCCGACGGACTGTAAAACAGGTACATCACACGGTTGCAGGTGCTGAGATAAAGCAATTCGGACCAGCCGAAGCGGGATTTAAGTTCGCAGAGCCTTTGCTGCGCATCGTCGGCAGGTACGATGGCCTGACCTATGGCTTCCAGAGGTGCATTGCGGTGCGTCAGGGTGAGAATATGATAGCCGTCGAGCATTGTTTAAGGGCGGTGTATTCTGTAATCAGGAATAAAGTGCAACAAAAGTATATGGCAGACTTTCAGGCACTGTCACGCTTTTGTAAACGGGTGAAGGGGTCTGGTATTTGGAAATATTCTAAGGAGATTAGACGGAATAATGCGACGGCGGGTTGCAGTTGTTGGGTAAGGAGTCTGAAGGCAGTACTTTTACATCTATTATGAGCGACAAACTCCGCGCCTACCTCTACCTGCACTTTTGCGTATTTATCTGGGGCTTCACAGCGGTTCTGGGCAAACTGATCTCGTTGCAAGCGCTGCCCCTGGTATGGTGGCGGGTATTGCTTTGCAGCGCTGCATTGGCCCTGATCCTGCCCCGAAAGCAGGTTTTCGGCCTCGACCGCCGGGTTTTCTGGCGGCTTTTCGGGATTGGTGCACTGGTGGGCATTCACTGGCTGTGTTTTTACGGCGCCATAAAAATTGCCAACGCATCCATTGCCGTCGCATCCATGGCTTCGACCTCGTTTTTTTCAGCGCTCGTGGAACCACTGCTGCTTCGGCAAAAAATGAAGTGGTACGAACTTGCGCTCGGCATTATTATTCTCCCGGGCATGGCGCTGGTGGTGGGCAATATCGACTGGACGATGCGCCTGGGATTTGCAGTGGGCACTGCCGGCGCTTTTTTGGCGGCCGTATTTACATCACTCAATAAAAAAATTGTGGAAAACAAACCGCCGCCGCCCCTGGTCATCAGCTTTGTGGAACTTTTTGCCGGCTTTGCGGTGACGTCGCTGGCTTTGCCCTTCGCGCTGGTCAATTCACCCGAACTGGCAGTGTTGCCCAAAGAGTGGGACTGGTTGTGGCTCTTTATTCTGGCCTGGGTCTGTACTTTGTTGCCCTACTACCTGACCCTGCAGGCCATGCGATACGTTTCTGCCTTCGCCACCAACCTGACCATCAACCTTGAGCCTGTGTATGGTGTTTTGTTGGCAGCGCTGGTTTTTCGCGAGGATAAGGATCTAAACCCCGGTTTTTATATTGGTGTGCTCATCATTTTGCTCGCGGTGTTCGGCCACCCGCTGCTGAAAAAACTTTTTGACAAAAACGAACCGGCCGGCTCTCCGGCTTCCTGACTTATGTTGCTGAAATGGCTTTTCACGTTTCTTACCATCCTGTGGCTGTATCAGGCACTTCGACCTTTCTTTGTGACCCGACAACCCCCGGTTCATCCGCCACCGCCGCCACCTGAAACCGCAAACCATGGTGTGCAAAAAAATCGCCCCGATGACAATGGAGAATATATTGATTATGAAGAAGTTGAATAACCAATGTTAGATATACTGTACAAAGATCACCAGGTTATCGCCCTCAACAAACCCGTTGGGATCGCGGTGCAAACCGACAAAACCGGCGATCCGGCTTTTCAGGCCCAGGTGGAAGCCTATTGCAAGCAGCCACTGCACGCTCCGCACCGCCTTGACCGGCCCGTGAGTGGCGTGGTGCTGTTTGCCAAAACAAAAGCCGCCATGACTGCGCTCACGGAGCAGCTTCGCAGCCGCAGTGTTGAAAAAACCTATCTCGCCGTGGTGCAAAACCTGCCGCCCGAGGCCGAAGGATCGCTGGTGCATTTTCTGCGGAAAAACGAGGCAAAGAATCTCGCCATAGCCTACACGGAAGAGCAACCCGGTACGGAACGCGCCGAAATTCGCTATCGTGTGCTGGGTAGCAGCGAACGCTATCATCTGCTTGAAATACAACTGATTACCGGCCGCCATCACCAGATACGGGCGCAATTGGCCGCCATCGGATGCCCCGTAAAAGGGGACGTGAAGTACGGTTTCCGGCGCGGCAACCGCGATCGTTCCATACACCTGCATGCGTGGAAGATCGCATTCGATCACCCGGTGTCGGGTGAACGTATCAGTCTGGAGGCGGCGCTGCCGGGGGAAGATGCGGTGTGGCAGGCTTTCGGGCCACAAATCTCCTGATCAGCATAAAAGCCCTGATTTTCAACAAAATATAAATAAAGCGGGACATTTCCGGCTTGAAGGAAATGCCCCGTTTTGTTTATAAGTACATCAACTCAACGGCAACGCAAAAGCCGTTTTCCGTAAAAAATCAATACCTGTAGTATTCCGGTTTGAACGGTCCTTCCACGGTCACGCCAATGTATTCGGCCTGGTGGGGACGAAGTTCTTCCAGTTCCACGCCGATCTTGGCGAGGTGCAGGCGGGCTACTTTTTCATCGAGGTGTTTGGGCAGGAGGTACACCTTGTTTTCGTAATTTTTGTGATTTTGCCAAAGTTCAATCTGTGCAAGCACCTGGTTGGTGAAGGAGTTGGACATCACGAAGGAGGGGTGCCCCATGGCACAGCCGAGATTGACGAGGCGACCTTCAGCCAGCAGAATGACGTCCTTGCCGTCGATGTTGTAGATATCAACCTGCGGTTTGACGACTACTTTGGTATCGCCGTAGTGTTCGTTCAGCCAGGCCATGTCGATTTCGTTGTCGAAGTGGCCGATGTTGCACACGATGGTTTTGTCGTTCATCATGCGGAAGTGTTTTTCCGTCACGATGTCGCAGTTGCCCGTAGCCGTTACAACGATGTTGGCACGCGGAATGGCATTTTCCATGCGTTTCACCTCGAAACCATCCATAGCGGCCTGGAGCGCACAAATCGGGTCGATCTCGGTGACGATCACGCGGGCGCCTGCGCCGCGAAGCGATGCTGCCGAGCCTTTGCCTACATCGCCATAGCCTGCTACGACAGCCACTTTTCCGGCGATCATGATATCGGTCGCGCGGCGAATAGCGTCTACAAGGCTTTCCTTGCAGCCGTATTTGTTATCGAATTTCGATTTGGTGACCGAGTCGTTGATATTGATGCATGGCAGCGGCAGGGTACCTTTTGCCATGCGCTCATAGAGGCGATGCACGCCGGTAGTCGTTTCTTCCGAAATGCCGCGTATGCCGGCCACGAGTTCGGGGTACTGATCAAGCACCATGTTGGTGAGGTCACCGCCGTCGTCGAGGATCATGTTAAGCGGCTGGCCGTCTTTGAAAGCGAAAAGCGTTTGTTCGATGCACCAGTCGAACTCTTCGGCATTCATACCTTTCCAGGCGTACACCGGAATACCGGCAGCGGCGATGGCGGCAGCGGCGTGGTCTTGTGTGGAGAAGATATTGCACGATGACCAGGATACTTCGGCGCCGAGTTCCACAAGGGTTTCGATCAGTACGGCAGTCTGGATGGTCATGTGCAGGCAGCCCGCGATGCGCGCACCCTTGAGGGGTTTGGTAGCGCCAAATTCTTCGCGCAGGGACATAAGACCCGGCATTTCGGCTTCGGCAAGTTGTATTTCCTTGCGGCCCCACTCAGCGAGAGCGATGTCTTTTACTTTGTAGGCGGGGCGTGTTTCAGTTGCAACGGACATAAGCGAATGATGTGAAAGTCGTGATAGATGTGGGTGTTTTTATTTGGGAAATCGGCGTTGGAGATTGGCTAAACAAAACTTCGTTCTGTTTGGTTGTCCAAAAAGAGGCGCAAAGGTATAAAAACGTTCGAATTTTTGAATTAGCACCCCAATGACGAAGATGCTGTGGATTTTCAGGGATCAGGAGATATGCGGTATGCCTAAATTGGGACAAAGATGTGATGCCGGGCCGATGAAGGCCCAATTGAGGCGCGTCACGGCTTCAGATTTCCACCTCGGCGATCAGCGGAAATCAGTAACATCCGTTTCATCAGTGTGCCATCCTAAAGCAATCAACCCTCATCCTCGTCCGAATCGCAGGTGTAATGCTGCTTCGACCGCGAAGGTTTGCCACGCTCTTCGCCTTTTGGCGCCGCCTGCATTTTCCGGATGATGCGGGCGCGTTCCTGACGCACCCACTCCTGCATTTTAGCGTCTTCCGCGCGATCGAAGTAACGCACGCCATCCACCCAGGTTTTTTCGGCGCGGGCATACACCGAAAGCGGGTCCTCGTTCCAGAGCACGAGATCGGCGTCTTTACCGACTTTGATGCTGCCTACGCGGTCATCGACGTGCAGGAGTTTGGCCGGGTTGATGGTGACCATTTTCCAGGCGTCTTCTTCTTTCATGCCGCCGTACAGCACCGATTTGCCCGCTTCCTGGTTGAGGCGGCGCGCCATTTCGGCGTCGTCGGAGTTGATTGCGACCGTGACGCCCCGCTCGGCCATCATTTTGGCATTGTATGCTATTGCCTCGTAGACTTCGTATTTGTAGTCCCACCAGTCGCTGAAGGTGCTGCCACCTGCGCCGTGTTTTGCCATTTTATCGGCTACTTTATACCCCTCCAGGATGTGCGTGAATGTATTGACGCGGAACCCGAAGCGCTCGGCCACACGCATCAGCATGGTGATCTCGGATTGGACGTAAGAGTGGCAGGTAATGAAGCGTTTGGATTCGAGGATTTCCAGCAAGGC
>JAKOXM010000071.1 GCA_029781095.1 Bacteroidota bacterium | reverse complement strand
TAAATATGCTGAGACCGGAGAAAATCGAAAACAGCAGGCCGCGCTTGTTGTCGGCGGCGAACTGCTTTTCAAATTCGCTGTCGAGGAATGCATATTTGAAATCCTGGGCCGGAAATGAGGTTTTCCAGGTCGTTTCAAGCGATTTCAGCGTTTCGGGAAACTTGTCGGGGCGCACGCGCACATGCATGGCATAGCACACCGGGCGATAGGCAAGAATGATCGGTTCGATGGGGTTGTAAAGCGATTTCTGGTGAAAATCGCGCACCACACCGATAACGTGCGCGAAAGGTGTTTTCTCGTCTAAGTTCCATTTCAGTTTTTTACCGATCGGGTCCGTCCAGCCCATTTTTTTCACCAGGGCCTCGTTGACGAGCACGGAATTGAGCGTATCGCCCGGCGTGCCGTCGAAATCGCGCCCCTGCACCACTTCCATGCCAAGGGTTTTCACAAAAAACTCGTCAACCGCAGTGAAATCGATCCCGATATCTTTCATGCCCTCGTTGGTCTCGACGTTTACCACGTTTTTATAAACGTCGTCGCTACCCGGCGAAAAGAAGGTAGAGCCCGCCGACACCACGGCAGGGTTTTGTTGCAGGGCGCTGCGAAAAGCAAGCAATTCGCTGCGCCGCGTCGTTCGCGGGTCGGGGCGCAGTACCAGCACCTGCTCTTTCCGGAATCCCAACTCCTTGTTTTTCAAAAACATCAACTGATCATAGATGACACCGGTGGCCACGAGCATAAGCAGCGAAACGGCAAATTGCACTACCACCAGACCTTTGCGCAGCATCCCGCCGCCGCCTTTCCCGCCCAAAGCGGAATTTGAACCGGCAAAGGATGTATTCCCTTTTAATACCGCCACGGGCTTGAAGCCCGACAACACAAACGCCGGGTATGCGCCGCCAACCAGCCCGGCCAGTATTAGCATAACCCCCAGGCCACCCAGTATCTGCGGGCGAAACAACGCCTCTGCGGTTAGCTCCTTCCCGGCAATCTGGTTAAAAACGGGCACCAGCAGCCAGGCAAGCGTTACGGCTACCGTCCCTGAAAACAGCGCCAGCAGCGCGGATTCCGTCAGAAATTGTGCCGCCAGCATGCCGCGTGAGGAGCCCATGGCCTTGCGAACGCCCACTTCCCGCGCACGCCTCGTGGCACGCGCCGTAGCGAGGTTGATGTAATTGATGCAGGCGAGCAGGACCAGGAAAAGTGCCGTCAGGCCGAGAATACGCACATAGGCAAGGCTGCCCGCGGGCTCCGGTTCTTCGGTGACACCCGAGTGCAGGTGAATGCCAACGATGGGCTGCACCATGTAGTTGATCTTGATATTCAGGGGTTTGAAAATGGTGGCCATATATTTTTCGTACATCTCCCCGATCCTGGACTCAAAAGCGGCCGGGTCAACGCCGGGGCGCAGCAGGGCGTAGGAAAATGCGTTGAACTGACCCCAGTTGTTCGGATTTGCCGCCACCTGTTTCCTGATCTCGTGGTCCGACATCAAAGCGTCGAACAGGATATGCGAATTGGCGGGCATATCGCGCATGATACCCGTGACTTTCCAGTTTTCATTCGCGGAATTCTGGATTGTTTTGCCGAGGTAGCCGCCACCCGCGCCAAGGTATTTCTCCGCCACGCTTTTTGACAGCACGATGCTGTTCGGTTCGGTCAGGGCGGTATTGGGATCGCCTTCAAGCAGCGGCAGGGTGAATATATCAAATACCTTTTCGCCCGAGAAATAAAAGCGTTTTTCCATAAACCGCTTCTCGCCGTTGTGGAACTCAACGTTGCCCATGCCAAGGATACGCACGGTTTCTTCCACTTCTTTCGGGTAGTCGTTTTTCAGCGCATCCGCAGCCCCCAGTTGGGAGGAAGCCCAGATGAATTCGTTTTCTGTTTCCTTGACGTGTGACCCGACACGCACCACGCGGTCTGCTTTTTCATGATAGCGGTCGAAACTCAGTTCATCCGAGACGTACAATATCAACAAGAGACTGAACGTGATGCCCACCGTAAGGCCAAGCACATTGAGGATGGTATAGCCCCGGTCTTTGAGCAGGTTGCGCAGAGCGAGTTTAAGATAATTTTGAATCATAGCGCATAAGGCGGGCTTTGAAACCCGGGCCCGGCTTTAGGGTTTCACACTCCGTGCCGGTTTAATTATGATTTGATTATCAGTTATTTACAAAAAAATAAAATACAAGGCTTTGTTCGGTTTCGGACGGTAGGTGTGCGGGAGCGGACGGAAGGGCCTGGAACGAGGCAGGGTCTCGCTTTTACGCGGGAAACGAGGCAAAGCCCCGCTTTGGCACCGGAAACGAGGCGAAGCCTCGCTCCAGCGAGGTTTGACATCAGACCACGACGACAATGACTAAAAATCACTCGTCGTGCCTCGTCGTGTCGTAGCGGTTATCAAAAACACACCGTGTTATTCCGAAAATTCTCAAATTCTGCCAATTCTGATCCCTATTCGTTTCGCAGGCTTTTAACCGGGTTTTCCAGCGCCGCCTTCATACTCTGAAAACCCACCGTCAAAAACGCCACCGCCATGGCCGCCATGCCAGCCAGCACGAACATCCACCATTTAATGTCGATGCGATAGGCAAAATCGGCCAGCCACTTGTTCATCAGCCAGTATGCGACGGGTGAGGCGATAACAAACGCAATAAGCACCAGTTTCAAAAAATCCCTGCTCAAAAGACCGACCACCGAGGCTACGGACGCTCCCAGTACTTTGCGAACGCCGATTTCCCTGGTGCGCTGTTCCGCCATAAACGTGATAAGACCGAACAGGCCCATACACGATATCAGGATGGCAATGGCCGTGGCGGCATCGACGAGTTGCGCCGTTTTGTGCTCCCGTTCATACAATTTGGCGATGGATTCATCCAGAAAACTGTATTCAAACTTTTTGCCCGGATACACCGACTCCCAGGCCTGTCCGATACCGGCGATGGTCGCGCGCGCATCGCTCATTTGCCGGCCCCCGGTGTTGAGTTTGACGGCTATATCTTTGGCGAGTTCCGGCATGTTGGTGATAAACACCGGCTGGATTGCGGTATGCAGCGATTGTTCATGAAAATCGGCCACCACGCCTGCAACCGGGCAATCCTTGTCGTTGAATTTGAGCAGAATCCCGACAGCATCGGCCGGCTGTTTGAAGCCCAGCGCTTTGGCGAAAGTCTGATTGATGACCATTTCCCGCGATGTGTCGCCGGATAGGTAATTGCGCCCCGCCAGCAGGCGCAGGCCGTATAATGGAATAAAGTTTTCATCCCCGACCTTTGCAGAAACGTCCATTTCAACATCCGGAGCGTCGCCTTTTTTATATGTCATATGGGTGAGCATCAGGCCATCCCCCAGGGGCGGAAACCACTGCATCGCCACGCGGTCGACGCCGGATAGTTGTCTGATTTTCTCCGCGAGTACCTTGCTTTTGTCGTCGTGGGGCGTGCTGACCAGCACGACGGCATCGCTTGAAAAGCCCAGGTCTTTGTCGCGGATAAACTGCAACTGCCGCCCGATGATGATTGCGCCGGTGATGAACACCAGCGAAAAGACGAACTGGAACACGATCAGGCCCTTGCGCAGGTAGCCTTTTTGGTTGCCTTTGAGTGCGCTTTGCCCCTTCAGCGTTTGTGCGGGCTGGAAGGAGGAAATAATCCAGGCCGGGTAAATGCCCGAAAGCAGGGTGCCCAGGATCGTGACCGCCGCCAAAAAGGACAACAGATCGGGACGAAAAGCGGAAAAATGCACGCCTTCGGGGATGAAAGTTTTGAACCCGCTCAGCACCTGCGGCACCAGCAACAGCGACATACCCGCCGCCAAAAGAGTCAATATGAGGGTTTCGCCGATGAATTGAAGCATCAGGCTGCCGCGACTGCCGCCCAGCACTTTCCGCATCCCGATCTCGCGCGCCCGTTGCGCCGACTGCGCCGTGGTCAGGTTGATGAAGTTGATCGCCGCAATGAGCAGGATGAAAATCGCCACGCCCATGAGACCGTAAAGCGTGGGCAGATGCGCCTTCCGCGAATAATTGTCGCGGTAATCTTCGTTGAAATGCACATCCGACAGCGGCTGCAGAGCAGGTATAAAGATAAAATCGCGGGTTCCGGCCGCCTGTCCGAAGTGTTTTTGGGCAAATGCGGCCAACTGCGTATTGACCTGCGCAGCCGTGGTGCCCGGCGACAGTTTCACAAAACACTGCGACGCCGACCACACGTCGGTCCATTCTTCGAGGTTGATCTCCCTTTTGAATGCGCTCGAGCCGATGGTGCTTTCGGACAGGAAATCGGTAAAGGTAAAATCGGTGTTTTGGGCCCAGTCCTGTACAATGCCCGTCACCGTGGTCCGGATATCACGACGGTACACGACTTCCTTCCCCATGATGTCGCTCAGCGGCAGGTCGCCGAAGTACAGACGAGCCTTCTTTTCGGTGAGCACGACACTGTTGGGTTCCTTCAGCGCGGTTTTGGGGTTGCCAGCCAGCCACTTGTATTGAAAAATATCGAAATACTGAGGCTCCGCCAGCACGATCTGCGCCTTGTCGGTATCCATATTGCGCCGCTCGAAGCGTTTGGGTTCCCCGCTTCCGCCGGGCACCTCGACGCCCGATTCGATGTTGTGGAAACGGGCCACCGTTTCCAGGCCCGTGACTTCCGCTTCTATGGCCTTTGGTACAGCGCGCGGAACAAAACCCAGCGGTTTGAACACATCCGTTTTGTTGAATTTGCTTTGCCCGACCAGGCGGTATATGCGGCCGCTGTCGGGGTGAAAGGTATCGTAACTCAGTTCGAAACTGGTCACCACATAGATGGCGAGGCAGGTCGTGACACCCAAGGTAAGCCCCAGCAGATTAATCAGTGTGCTGGTCTTGTGTTTATACAGATTCCGGAGGGCGAGTTTGATGTAGTTCTGGATCATAGCGCTCAGGGCGGGCTTTTAGACTTTGCCCGGGTATGTTATTCCATACGTCGTGCCGATTCGTTTATGATTTGATTGTCAATGTTTTAGAAAATTTGAGCGGGCGGTTGGTTGTTCGGTATCGGACGATGGGTGTGCGGGAGCGGACGAGGCACAAGGTGGAACCTTGCGCTAGCGGAGCGGACGGGGCACAAGGTGGAACCTTGCGCTAGCGGAGCGGACGAGGCACAAGGTGGAACCTTGCGCTAGCGGAGCGGACGAGGCACAAGGTGGAACCTTGCGCTAGCGGAGCGGACGGGGCACAAGGTGGAACCTTGCGCTAGCGGTGCGGGATCAAATTTTTATACATAACACCACTTGCACCACGACGAAGCGACGAAACGCGACGCATGGGTTGTATTTCGTCGTTCTCCGTCGTGTCGTCGTGGTTCATAAATTCCTGTCGTGTTGAAACATCTCCACAAGGCACATTCCGAAAATTCCCAAATTCTGCAAATTCTGATCCTTACTCGCTTCGCAACGACTTCACCGGGTTCGCCAGCGCCGCGCGCATGCTCCGGAATCCCACGGTCAGGAACGCGATGGCCAAAGCGATGACGCCGGCGGCCGCGAATATCCACCATTGAATGTCGATGCGGTAGGCAAAATCGGCGAGCCAGCGGTTCATGGCCCACCAGGCAAGCGGCGAGGCGATGAGCAGCGCGGCAACCACCAGTTTCAGAAAATCCTTTGCCAGCAGGCCCGTGATCCCGGTCACCGAGGCGCCGAGCACTTTGCGTATGCCG
>JAKOXM010000066.1 GCA_029781095.1 Bacteroidota bacterium | reverse complement strand
TCGGGCGATCTTGCGGAAGCCGGGGAAAGCCACCGTTTCAGCCAATTCCCTGATATTCAAATCCCACCGGGAATAGCCTTCGCGACGAAATGCAAGTACGGCATTGGGTCCCGCCTCGATACCGCCTTCGATCATTCGCGTAAAATGCACGCCCAGAAACGGAAAATCCGGATTCGGAACAGGGTAGATCAGGTTTCGCACAAGGGATTCTTTTTCGGGTTTTATTTCGAAATATTCCCCTCTGAACGGGAGTATTTGCACATCCGTTGGCTCGCCGGTCAGTCTTGCGATTTTATCGGAATACAGACCGGCGCAGTTGACAAATATGCCGGCCCCAAACGCCTGGTTTTGCGTTTCTACAATTACCTCGTTTTTTTCTGCCAGAACGGCGGCGACTTTTTGATTCGCCAGTATGCGTCCGCCGTTTGCCGCGATCAATTCTGCGTATTTCAGCGCCACCGTGCCGTAATCGACGATACCGGCCTGGGGAACAAATATCGCTTCGCACGCGCGTACGTGCGGCTCTATGCTCCTGGCCTCTTCAGGACCGATTTTTCGTATGCCTTCGAGACCGTTTTCAATACCGCGCCGGTATATTTTATCCAGTTGAGTGCGTTCGCTTTCTTCGGTAGCGACGATGATCTTGCCGCACACCTCGAAAGGAACGCCATGTTCGCGGCAGAATTCGAGTAATAGTTTGTAGCCACGCTTGCAATTGCTCGCACGCAACCCGCCCGGCTTGTAGTATATGCCGCTGTGAATGACGCCGCTGTTGTGGCTGCTCTGGTGCGAGGCTACCCGGCTTTCCTTTTCCAGCACAGCGATCCGAAGATGCGGCGCAGTACGCTGGAGTTGCAGCGCCGTGGCGAGGCCGACAATTCCGCCACCCGCGATAAGTACGTCGAAATGATCCATAATCCGGTACAAACTTAGCACTTACCGGTGATTTGAGATCCTGAATAGACAGCGTGGGGGCATATGGGGGCGATAATTTTGGCAGAATGGGAGGTTTGTCAACCATAATCTTTTTCAATACCGCCGATTTCTTAACGGACAGCTATCTTTGCCGCCGCCAAACAGATAAATTTTCGATGAAGAACTTTTTTTACACAGTAGCCCTGATCCTTTTCCCTGCCTTTCTTTTCGCCCAAACTGCCGGAAAAGGGACGGTGCGTGGAAATATTTTTAACAAGGAAACGGCGCAGTCGGTCGGTTTTGCCACCGTGCGTATCGAGAGCGTCAACATGGGTACGATATCGGATGTGAACGGTTTCTTTTCCATTTCCGATGTGCCCGTCGGCCGCTATAACCTTCTTGTATCGCTGACCGGTTTCGAGAACTATTCCGGAGAAATCGAGATCAAAAAGGGAGAAATTCTTTATCAAAACATATACGTCACAGAAAGCGGCCAGAATCTCGACGAGATCGTCATCAGCGGTAAGAAGGAACAGGCGAAAAACGACGTCCAGATTTCGAAACTTTCCGTCACCCCGAAACAGATACGTTCCCTTCCTTCAACGGGCGGGCAATCGGATATTGCGCAGTACCTGACTGTGTTGCCCGGTGTTATTTTTACGGGCGACCAGGGCGGGCAATTGTACATCCGTGGCGGGTCTCCGGTGCAGAACCGCATCCTGCTCGATGGCATGACCATTTACAATCCGTTTCACAGCATCGGCTTTTTCTCCGTCTTCGAAACGGAACTGATCCGCAACGTAGATGTGCTCACAGGCGGGTTTAATGCGGATTACGGCGGCCGTATTTCGGCAATTGTTGACGTAAAGACCCGGGAAGGCAACCGCAAGCGACTGTCCGGAATGGCGTCGGCGAGTCCGTTTCAGGCCAAAGCGTTGATCGAAGGCCCCATCGCACCGCTCCGGCAGGAAGGCGGCAGCAGTGTTTCATTTGTCCTTACCGGGAAAAAAGCGCTGATTAACGATCTGGACAATACCTTTTACAAAAATGTGAATGATTCCATCGGTATTCCATTTGACTACCGCGATCTGTATGGCAAACTCTCGCTGCTCACCGGCAACGGAAGCAAACTCAATTTCTTCGGCTTCAAATATACCGACGGGGTAAATTACCCGATCACTGATTTTCGCTGGGAAAGTGGCGGCGGCGGCATGGATTTTACGCTCATACCGACCAATTCCAATACAATCGTAAACGGAACCTTTACCTATTCGAAATATGACTCCCGGATAGAAGAGGCGGACCGCTCTCCCCGCACAAGCGGCATTTCCGGTTTTTTCGGCGGTCTGAACTTTAGCAATTTTGGCCGCAATAATGAACTGAAATACGGCCTCGAACTCACGGGATTCCGCACTGATTTTCAATTTGAAAACTATCTGAGCCAAACAATTTCACAAACGGAAAACACCACCGAGATTAGTGCTTATCTGCGCTGGAAACACAAATTCGGTAACCTGGTGGTTGAGCCGGGTTTCCGCCTGCAATACTACCAGACATTAAATAACATAGCGCCGGAACCACGCATTGGTCTGAAATACAACATCACCAACAATTTTCGCATCAAAGCTGCTGGCGGACTTTATTCCCAGAACCTGCTCTCCACAATCAACGAACGCGACGTAGTCAACCTGTTCGTGGGATTCCTTTCAGGGCCTGAAGAAACCATTTACAAGCCGGGGTCCAAGACGGACAAGGCTGACAACAACCTGCAAAAGGCCATTCACGGCGTAGCGGGTTTCGAGGTAGATGTGACGCGTAATTTTGACATCAACATAGAAGGCTATTATAAGAAATTTACACAGTTGATCGCCTTGAACCGCAACAAGGAAGTGCCGCAGGACCCCGACTTTACAACAGAAACCGGAAAGGCTTATGGCATTGACTTTTCTTTCAAGATAGAAGCCAAACACGCCTACCTCTGGGGTGCTTACTCCCTGGGCTATGTTACCCGCAACGATGGTGTGCAGGAATATCCGCCGGTGTTCGACCGCCGTCACAACCTGAACCTCGTTGCTACTTATCAGCTGGGTAAAAAAAGCGAATGGGAACTGGGCGCCCGCTGGAACTTCGGTTCAGGCTTCCCGTTCACCCTTACTCAGGGTTTTCACACGAGTTACGACTTCAGTGACGGTATCGGAACGGACGTGCTGGGCGGAAATGGCGAGCTTGGGATTATTTACGCTGATAAACGCAACGGCGGCCGGCTGCCTTATTACCACCGACTCGATGTGTCGGCCAAACGCACCTTCAAATTTTCAAAGTACTCGCAACTTGAAGTCACAGCATCCTGTACCAACGTGTACGACCGCCCGAACATATTTTATTTCGATCGTGTGCGCTACACCCGTGTGAACCAGCTGCCGATCCTGCCGAGCCTGAGCATGACTTTTCAGTTTTAACTGTTTCATTGTTAGGATTGCCGGTATTGTTTCATTGTTTCATTGCTGCCATTGTTGTCTTGCTAACAATGTAGCAATGAAATAATACCGGCAATGAAACAATACCAGCAATGAAACAATGCTAACAATGCAACAATGACATATTTGCTCACACAATATTCCCACGGTGCCGGCTGCGGATGCAAAATTGCTCCGAAGGTGCTGGACAATATTCTTAAGACCGGATTTGCGACGCAGCATTTTCCACAGTTGCTGGTCGGTAATGAAGCGCGCGACGACGCTGCCGTCTACGATTTGGGCGATGGAACGGCTGTTGTCAGCACCACCGATTTCTTCATGCCGATTGTGGATGACCCGGAAGATTTTGGCCGCATCGCGTCGGTAAACGCAATCAGTGACGTGTATGCCATGGGCGGTACGCCTTTGCTTGCCATCGCCATTCTCGGATGGCCGATCAATACTTTGCCTCCGGAGGTAGCCAACCAGGTAATTGAAGGCGCCCGCAAGGCTTGCGCAGAAGCCGGTATAGCCCTGGCAGGCGGGCACAGTATTGATAGCCCGGAGCCTATTTTCGGTCTGGCGGTCACGGGGCGGCTGGACATAAAAAACCTCAAAAAAAACGGCGGTGCAACACCCGGGTGCCGCCTGTTTCTGACAAAACCACTGGGGGTAGGCATTCTGACGACAGCGCAAAAGAAAGGCGTTTTAAAACCGGAGCACGCCGATATGGCCTCCCGCAGCATGAAAATATTGAATAAAGCGGGAGCCCGGTTCGGTCAGCTGGATTTTGTAAAGGCCATGACCGATGTGACCGGTTTTGGTTTGCTTGGTCATTTGTCTGAAATGTGCGAAGCGAGCGACCTGAGCGCCGTCATTCATTTCGCTGAAGTACCGGTTATGAACGGCGATATGCTCGATTTTTACCTGGATCACAAATGCGTACCGGGAGGAACAAACCGGAATTGGGACAGCTACGGACATAAAATCGCGGGCGCTGACGAGTATAAACGCAACATACTGGCGGACCCGCAGACCAGCGGGGGTTTGCTGGTTGCAGTGGAACCCGGCTTTGAGGCAGAATTTCAGCGGGTTGCATTGGAAGAAGGGTATGCGCTGGAACCATTCGGCTTTTTCATTGAAAAACAGGAAATCCTGATCACTGTGGTGTAGTTTTATGCCTTCATGATCGGAACCGCATGGTTTTATTCATCCTTCGACGTTTGGTTTACGGCCTCCTGGTCATTGCGATGGTCGTGGCCGTCATAACCGGTATCATATTTCTTGCGCCTGTTGACCCGGCCCAGCTCAGTTTTGG
>JAKOXM010000787.1 GCA_029781095.1 Bacteroidota bacterium | reverse complement strand
CCGGGCGGAATATGCTGCCTGATCTTTTCCAGCAAGCGCGGCCGTTCGAGTACTTTGAGTGTGAGGGGACGGTTGGAAGCGTCGTGGCAACTCAGCAAGGTCAGTCGTTTTCGTGCGTGGCGGGCGGTGATACCCGGCAGCAGGTGCAGATAATAATCGATAATAACCTTGTCGATGGGTACGCTGCTCAGAAAAATCAGTTGCGTACGGGGCATGCGCAACAGGAGCAGCAAGCACAAAAGCCGCTCTTCGTAGTGGTTAATACCCTTGATTTTGGCCAGAATCTCCGGGTCGAGTGTCTGACTGGGTATAATAACGACCGTTTTGGGCGCCATGGGGTCGGGAAAATACTTCTCGAATTGGGGTAAAAGTTCCCGTTGTAATGCCTCAAAACGCTCCATGGAAGTCGTTCCTGAAGCGTCGTTGGTTGCGTTTTCCATCGGACCGGCGTTTGAAAATGATATTGCAAGCAATATTAATTCCCCGGCTTTCCGGTATCGGTGATATAAAACAGCCCCCTGAATGATTTTTATTTTTCCGGGCCTTTCATGATCTCCAAAAACTCGCTCAGAATCATCGCTGTAGCGCCCCAGACAATGCGCCCGTCCACATCGAAATAAGGCACATTTTTCATGGTCACACCTTGGCCAATGGTCAGGTCGATCGTCTTTTTGTTTTCGGGAAGGGAGAACAACCCGAGATCAGGCGTGAGGATCGACTCAACTTCTCCGGGCTGAGGCCTGAAATCGGGCACGCCCAACAGAACGCCGACAAAAGGATGCACAACGAAGTTGCTGACCGGTATGTACAACTCTGTGAGGCGGCCCAGCACCTGCACTTCCAGCGGTGATACGCCCACTTCTTCGTGTGCTTCGCGCAGGGCGACATTCACGAGTTCGCCGTCGCTTTCTTCATAGCGCCCGCCCGGAAAACTTACCTGTCCGCTGTGGCGGTCACGCGGATTGTCCGTGCGTTGTATGAGTACGGTGCGCCAGCGGCCGTCTGCCCCGTAGTGAAGCAGGTTGAGCACGCAGGCGACTTTTGCATCAGGCGGCGGCACAGGGTTGAATCCCAGCTCTTCCAGCCGGCGCATGCTGGCCATTTTGTACTGTGCGCTGCGCCCCGGCAGGGGTTCGGCGAGGCGGGCGCGGAGATGTTCGATGAATTCGTGCATGTTGTTTTCCCGAAATACCAGTTTGTTCTTTCCCGGAAGGAAAGGGTGCGGGCTGAAGGCGTTATTCTTTCCGGCAAATGTCTCAACAGAGTTGCCGATCGTTTGTTGCCGGGTTGGAAATTTTGCCTGCGTAATTTTGTTCTAAAATTTAATTATGACAATAATTTATTTTAAAAATTGCCAATAATATAATTTTTAAAAATAATGATTAAAATATTTGCAACAAAAACAAACATGCTCTTACCTTTGTCACATCAGAAACGCAAAAGAGCGTTGCAAATGATTGAAGTTAAAAGATGATACATTGCTAAATTGCTAAAAAAAGCAACTTTCAATTTTCAATCAGAAACCAAACACTATACTGTGAGGTGATGAAATCTGGCAGCCATGCCCTCCTGTCTCGGGGGTGGGGATCACGAAATAAACGCAGAGTAAAGTCGGTTGCACCGACTGGGGTTGACCACCAAACTTTGTTCTGTTGCTAATCGCCCCGTGGAGGTTCGAATCCTCCCTTCACAGCCGCGAAACAATAAGCCACTCAGGGGCTGTAAGCGCTTTCCGTCTTGCAGCCCCTCATTTATTGGTGGAATCGCGTACCAGGAATTGCCATTCCTGCTCAATCTTGCCGGGAAACTTCAGCCTTCCCCGATACCAATAGTTATAAGCGCTCATGTCTTCACCGAAATCGCAGTTGTCAACGTCGAGGAACAGCCGTTTTTCTTCGGTATGCAGGATTTCGAAGGCTGCACGATAGGCTTCGGGTGTCATTTCACCGCGATTTCGGATTAATGAATCGGCCTGCCGGGCGAGTTCATTGTCCCTTTTTACCAGTGATTGCACACAGGGATTGACGGTATTCTTGCAGGAAACAGTCAGCAGGCATAACAGCCCCGACATAAAGGCGGAATAAGGAATAAGTCGCATACGCATTTGACAATAAATGAAACTGATAAACGAATGTTGGGCGCCATTCGTTTTTTTACACGGCAATTCTCCCGTTTTTTGCGGTGACAGTAATGACCAACCTCTGGTTGGTAATATTTCGCTGTGACAGTTACGCCAACCTCCGGTTGGCAATATTGCCAACCGGAGGTTGGCGTAACCTTAACAAAACACGCATGAAGGTTTTGAAATTTGGCGGCACTTCGGTCGGAACACCCGATACCATCAAAGGGCTCCTGCAAATATTGAAAGATTATTACCTCCGTGGCGACCGGTTTGCGGTCGTTTTTTCGGCATTTTCCAAAGTGACGGATACGCTTATTGACCTGGCGACCCGGGCGGGCAAAGGCGATGCGCATTACAGGGATATATTTGAAAAATTGCGGGAGCGGCACTTTGCGGCTATCGAACAATTGCTCGAACCCGCCAACAGGCCCCCGGTGGAGGCGGAAATGGCGGCCAACTTCGAAGCTTTGGAAAACGTATTGCAAGGCATTTTCCTGCTCCATGAAGTATCGCCGCGGTCACTTGATTTCGTGGTGAGTTTCGGCGAACGCAATTCGGCCTTTATCGTGGCGCATACCATGCAGCAGGCCGGTATTCCCACGGAATTTCTCGATACCCGTGAATTGATCAAAACGGACGCTCA
>JAKOXM010000783.1 GCA_029781095.1 Bacteroidota bacterium | reverse complement strand
ATCTGGCAATACGGGTTTTCTGTTTTGGTAAGCGGCCGTCCGGCGTCTTCGACGTAGAAATACTTGGTCGCCACCTTTTCTCCCTCGATCCAGGCTTCCCAGTAATAGGCGCCTTTTTTCCAGAAAACGCCCTCCTGCTTGTTGCCCCAGCCTTCGCGAATATAGCCGACCGGGTCGTATTTGCTTACTTTCCTGCGAAATGGCAGGTTGCAAATTTCCTTTCGTTGTTTTTTGACGGCAAAACAGCGCAGTTCCACGTTCACTTCCCAATCCTCGATGTCGAAGTGCTTGTTGTAGAATGACAATTCGGCGTAGATGTAGGTCGTTTCGTGGCGATCGAAGACCTGCCTGTATTTCTTCTTGTTATCTGCAAGCCACTCGGTGGAAGCGTAGATTTTCAATTCGCGGAATTTCCAGCGTTTGAGCTCGGGGCTTTCCTCTGGTGGCTGAGACTGATGGGTTCCAAACTGCATAAATAAGTCGCTCGGTAATACTTGTTTCCCGGAGAAATGATTCTGATAGTTTATTTCGGTTGCCGAAAAGTATGCATTTCCGGCGTCGCTCAAAAATAATACGTGCGAAATGTCATGATTTTCGACGGAAAAAATGAAACGTCGGATCAAGCGGCATCAAGGGGCCATGCGGCGATAGATGGACTTTACAAAATCCGGTTGGGCAAGTGCCTTTGATCCGGCCATAAAAAAATGTTATTGTCAGCCGCTTCAATACAACCCAATCCTTTGATTTTGAATCTTTGCATTTTGTCCCGCTTCCTGTTTACCATCCATTTTGCAGCCTATGCGCCCTGTTTTATTGCTCATTTTGTGCTTTTTTGCCTTTCGGACAAGCGCCCAGGAGGTAGAAGACCCCTCAACAATCAAGCCATACAGGCTGGTCGTTCAAACCGGTATTTCCCTGCAATGGTTCGACAAACAGTTCAAGTCGTTTTCCGCTTCTGTGGAGCGCCCTGTAAATCTTTACAACCACATCGGCTTGCAGGCCAATTTCTTCTTTCCGCAAACGCCCTTCGAATACCGTTCCATCACGGACGACAGCTACGAGGTCGGCGTCTTCACCAAGAGTTTTTTCCACGGCAGGTTTACGGGCCGGCGCTCGAAAACATACATTGGCGCTGATCTCCGGTTCGGGAAAAGGGTTTATAATATCATTTCTTTTTTGGGAGAACCCCTTAAGATGGATGCTTCAACATTCAAAATGATGTTGCGCATTGGCTGGCAATATCATTTGGGCCCGGCAGTGATCGAGATATCGTTACCCATCGGTAATGAAAAGGAAAAAATCAGGGGCGATGGGTTATTCTTTGATAATACAAAGAACAACTGGTTTGTCATGGCGCCGGCTTTTTCCATCGGATATGGCTTTTAAGTTAATGTGCTAATGTGTTAATGTGTTAATGTGCTAATGTGCTAATGTGCTAACTTTCACAACATAGCCCGTTGTATAACAGTGTTTTAAATTGAACACGCACTTAAGTAACGGTGAAATAAAAATATGATTATCAACATGTTACCCAAAAAAATATGATTGTATATACTTTCAGGGCTGCCATATTGCTGGCCGCCTGCCTGTTTTCCGGCTGTGTTTTTTACCAGCGATATCCGTTGGCACCCGGCCGGTTTACGAAAATTGATAAAAGCCACCTGAGTTTTTACCTGCTGGACGCCGCCCACCCGCGCACCCGTGCGTGGTACTTGTCGGAGACTGATTTCCGGCAGGATCAGGTCACCGCCTTTCTCACGAAAATGGATGAGCCGGATGCTGCGGAGGCCTTTGTCGTGCATAACAGGCGCGACGCCAGATTCAGCCGCGACGAGGTGTTGCTTTTCGCCAGGCCCAGGTTCGTCATGGCCCTTGCAGACACCATTACCCTGACGATCCCGTATGCGGAACTCGAGAAAGTGGAAGTTTACGAAGTAAATGCCGGAAAATCGGTCGGCGTCTCCCTCCTGACAATACTGACTCCCATCGTCCTGCTGGGCGTTTTGTCAGAATATTAGCCGAAACCTTGCACTTTCTCCTTTGTTATAGTGGCCTGAACCTATCTTTGCGCGCCCTTTGATACCGGCAATACCAATCTATGGCTACTGTTACATTTTTGTTTGAAGATACCAGCATACCTCCCAAGACTGTGGAGGGCAATTTTGAGGATATGTCCGTCCTCGAAATCACGGAGGAATACGACGTTCACCTGAATCACAATTGCGGCGGCGTATGCGCCTGCTCCACCTGTCACGTTTATGTGGAGAAAGGGGAAGAATTTCTCGAAGAAATTACCGATAAAGAAGAAGATTTTATCGATCGCGCCATCAACCCGCGCCTCGAAAGTCGACTGGGATGTCAGTGTGTGATCCTGGATAATGATGCAAAAATCACGGTAACGATCCCCGATCAGAAAAGAATTATCGGACACGAACATTAACTACGGATCATGGTTGGCGGCAGCGGGCGGACGGGTTTTACTCCTCCGCCGTCAAGCGTCAACCGTCTGCCGTCAATCGTATTATAAAATGCCCTTTAAAAGTTTTGAAGATTTGCCCATTTCCTGGGCCGACCACGAAGACATTGCGATGGCGCTGTATGAGCGCTTCGGCAAAGAATTTGACGAAGGTAAAATTTACCGCATCCGCTTTACCGATCTGCTTCAATGGGTGCTTGAAATTCCTCATTTTGAAGGCAAAAAAGAGGAGTCGAGCGAAGGGCACCTGGAGCAAATCCAGTCCAAATGGGTATACGAATGGAGAGCCAACAACAAATGAATAAAACAAACGGCGGCGTCGAATCTGTCACAGGCGCCGACATCATCGAAGCAAAGCCTCCTTCCGGCCCCGTCGAGGTGGAGCTTGTTCACCTCTTCGATAAAATAAAGGCCGTCAAGGCTTTCGTCTTCGACGTCGACGGCGTGCTGACCAATAACGACTTGCTTGTGACGGAATCCGGGGACTTGCTCCGCACCATGAACATCCGCGACGGACAGGCCATCAAATGGGCCATTCAGGCCGGCTACCACGTTGGCATCATCACCGGCGGCAAGTCGGAAGGGGTAAAAAAACGGCTGACCAACCTTGGCATCGTGGAATACTACTCGGGAGCCCAGGAAAAATGGGAACCATTCCAGTCCTTCCTGAAAAGAACCGATACCCTCGTTTCGGAAATCTGCTACATGGGCGACGATCTGCCCGATTTGCCCGTTTTGCGCAAGGTTGTGCTTTCCTGCTGTCCCGCCGACGCCGCCAAAGAGGCGCTGGAGATATGCGATTATGTTTCCACGGTGCCCGGCGGAAGGGGCTGCGTCCGCGATATCATAGAAAAGGTGATGAAATTGCAGGACAAATGGCCCGAGTATTAGTAGCGGCGGGTAGCGGCCGCGAGCAGGGAAGGGAATCCGTTTTGGAAAAAAGAAGATAAACTCGCGCTGCACATCCCGCCACTGTTATACATTAGCCGCATGAATCAGGTGTTGGCCTTTGTCCGGTTGCTGCGGCTGCCCAATCTGGTTATTGTTTTCCTCACCCAGTTGGTGCCGTACTGGTTTGCCCTGCGTCCTGCCATTTTGCAGGCAAACGGCATTCCCGTGCTGTCTACACGTACTTTCGGGCTCATTACGATGGCTACGGTACTGACAACGCTCGCCGGGTATGTTCTCAACGATTATTACGACCGCGACATCGATGCGATCAACAAACCGGGCCGCCGTTTTTGGGGGCTTTTCCTCCCTGCGCCGATGGCACTCACCGTCTATTCGGGACTGGTGATCGTCGTTCACGGCCTCGCTTTTCTGATCGATCGCGAGCTTCGTCCGCCCAACCACTGGCCGCTCTGGGTTTTCCCGGCCGTTTCCTTCCTGCTGTTCCTGTATGCCTGGCAGTTGAAATGTACGGCCGTCATCGGCAATTTTCTGGTTTCCTTTCTGTGCGGTGTGGTCCCGGTGATCATGCTGCTCCCGGAAGAGCGGCAAATCTGGCTTACCTCCTTTATACAACCCGATGCGGTACACCAGGCCGTTGCACTGGTATGGCTGTACGGCATTTTCGCTTTCCTTACCAATCTTTTGCGTGAACAGGTAAAGGACCTGGAAGACTTCCAGGGTGACTCCGCCTGCGGCTGCGCGACACTCGCAGTGCTCAAAGGCTCGCGATTTGCCAAAAAACCGGCAGGTTTCACGGGCGTGCTCGTGAGCACCCTTATCGGAGGGCTGCTTTATTTCTGGCAGCAAACCGGGGCCCCCGAATGGCAGATCATCGCCGGCGCCTTCCTGATGCTGTTACCTGCGCTGTTCGCCACCATCGGCATTTACCGGGCGCAGGTAAAGAAGGATTTTTCACGCGCCAGCATTTTGATCAAGATCATCATGTTCGCCGGCGTATTCCTTCTTCTTCGCTCCTGGCCCAGCGATCCCATGGAAGTGGTGGATTCTTTTAAAGCATACGTGACGGGGCGGTGATTCATTGCTTGCATTGTTGGTATTGTTTCATTGCTTGCATTGTTGAAATTGTTGGTATTGTTGCATTGTTTTATTGCTGCTGATATTACCTGAACAATGAAGCAATACCAGCAATGAAGCGAGAAAGCGTTCAGAAAACAGTGTCGATTCCCCCTTCCACCCCCGACACCTAAAGGGTAGTACATCACAAAAACCTAAATAATTGATTTATTTTCAACGAATTAAGCATTCAACGAAATGTACTCCCCTTCAGGGGTCGGGGGCAGAAGCGGGAGGCAGACACAGATTTTTAAACACTCCCTGAAACAGTGCAAGCAATCAAAACAATGCCGGCAATGCAGCAATGCAAGCAATGAAACAATCCAATAATAAAACATTAAACCGCCCGCTCATCCTGGCGTCCCAAAGTCCCCGGCGCAGCCAGTTGCTACGCGAAGCGGGACTCGAGTTTACCGTCCGGGCATCCGACATTGACGAAAGTTTCCCGTCTGACATGCCGGTGGAGGAAGTCGCTCCCTGGCTTGCCCGCCGGAAAGCCGAAGCAGCAGGCCATCTGATTCAGGATCAGGAGATTATACTCGCAGCCGATTCAGTGGTCATCCTCGACGGGGTTATTTACAACAAACCCGCCGACCACGCCGAAGCCTTCCGGATGATCCGGGCCTTGTCGGGCAGGCAGCATACTGTCATCACCGGCGTTTGTCTGTTGTCGAAAGAAAAGGAAAAAGTCTTTTCCGGGGTCACGAAAGTCTGGTTTGGCGAACTGACGGATGACGAGATCGACTATTATATCGAGACCTGCAAGCCTTTCGACAAAGCCGGCGCATACGGCGTGCAGGAATGGATCGGTCACTGCAAGATCACCCGCATCGAAGGCACATTTTCCAATGTAATGGGATTGCCGGTCGATCTGGTGTATGCTGCTTTGCAGGAGTTTTATTGAATTGCTTCATTGCAGGGATTGCTATCATTGTTGAAGCATCATCGGCAGCAATACAACAATGATAGCAATCCCTGCAATGTAACAATCCCAGCAATAGCAACAATGACAATCATCTTCACCGTCACCAACGACCTGAGTTACGACCAGCGGATGCACCGCATCTGCGGGGCCCTGGCGTCGCAGGGGCATGAAGTGTTGCTTGTCGGGCGGGCGCTCCCCCACTCTATTCCGTTGGAAGACAAGGGATTTCGCCAAAAAAGGCTGATTTGCTTTCTCAATAAAGGTTTTCCCTTCTACGCCGAGTACAACCTGCGCCTGTTCTTTTTCCTGCTTTTTGCATCCTGTGATGCCGTTTGCTCCATCGATCTCGATACCTTGCCCGCGGGTTGTTTTGCAACACTGCTGCGCCGGAAAAAGCGTGTGTTCGACGCGCACGAATACTTCACCGAAGTACCTGAAGTCGTGG
>JAKOXM010000778.1 GCA_029781095.1 Bacteroidota bacterium | reverse complement strand
CATCCGGTATTCCGGACTGAACGACTCCCGCGGTTATGCCACCGGGCTGGACATTCGTCTGAACGGAGAGTTCGTGCCGGGCGCCGAGAGCTGGATCAACCTGTCGCTGTTGCGCACCCGCGAATCCATCGACGGTGTCCAGCACAAAGTCCGCAAACTCGGCGACAAGACAGGACACGACGTCAAAGATGTGCCGCGTCCTACCGACCGCCTGATTACGATGTCGATGTTTTTTCAGGACTATCTCCGGAAAAACCAGAACATCCGGATGCACCTGAATTTTACGGTAGGTACCAGCCTGCCCTTCGGTATTCCGGATAATAATATCATTTACCGGAACCCTTACCGTTTTACGCCGTACCATCGCGTGGATATCGGCTTCGGCTTTCTGCTTTGGAAGCAGGAGTGGCGCAACCGCAGGCCCAACCATATTTTGCGTTTCACGCGCAATACCTGGGCGAGTTTTGAAGTGTTCAATTTGCTGAAAGTAGCCAACGAAGCGTCAAATACCTGGATCAAAGCCATTACCAACGTTCAGTATGCTATTCCGAACTACCTGACCGGGCGGCGCATCAACCTGCGCCTGAAAATGGATTTCTGATGCAGGGCGTGCTGTGCCGGATTTTGTGCAAGACATGAGCCACCCCGAATTTTTGCAAAAAGCAGAGAGATTTGGTTTCAACCCACGATTTCAATTGTGGGAGAACAAGGCAGACCGGCAAACCAACGGTTTCAACCGTTTTTAAACGCCTGGCCAGGCCTGTAAAAACCGTTAAAACGGTTTGAAATCTTCCGCTTTGTGGCATTTCCCGCAATTGAAATTGTGGGTTAAAAATTCGGTGTGGCTCATGTTTGCATTTTGTGGCAAATTAATCCAGAATGATCTTTGCAGAACCAAATTCTCCCTTTTCCGATCCCAGTCTTACAAAGTAGACGCCCGCAGCCATACCTTCCAGATTCAGGGGAATGTTGTTTTCGCCTTGCCCGACGCTCGTATTCGCCGTCCGGATCAAACGCCCGTAAGCATCCGTGACGCTGATTGAAAGCGTTTGAGATTCCTGCGCCTTGTAAGTAATGTTGAACGCACCCGTGCCCGGATTGGGTGCGATCGTCCACTCGTGCACGGGCGCCGTAATATTGTTGACGGCTGTTACCTGGCCCACAATGGAAATGTTGTCGAGGTAAACTTTATCCCCGATTCCGGACGGGTCCAGAGCCGGGTTCAGGCCCGTGTGCGTCTGGAAGCAGATTTCAACCTGATTGCCCAGATAGTCGTTGAGGTTGATAAAATGGGTAAACCAGGGGTCCGACGAATAACTGACAGGTTTGTAAGTCACGCCATTTTGTTCGCCGTTCACCAGCACCCGGAGCGCGCTGAAATAGGGCAAATTTTGTCCCAAAGTAGTTAGGTACTGGTTGGAATAGGATTGTTTCCTTTCGAAGCGCAGTTGGGCCGAACTCATGTTGGTGAGGTCGGCGCACAGGCATACTTTCGTTTTGAAGGCGCCGTTGATGTTCCAGACGTTGGTTCCATTCGGCGACTGGGCTTCGCCGTTTTCAAGCGCCTTGGCCAGGTCGCCGCCCGTGATACGGAAGCCATAGGCGCCCGTATGTTTTGCATCGGCGGAGATAAATGCTTCGGTTTCCCGGCTTGTTTCGATGAAAATGGAATCGAGCGACGCATCGCCTCCTTCAAAAGCAAGTATGTTTTGCGCCAGCGGGTAGGGATTGATGATCCGGAAGGACCGGAGGCTGTCGTTGCCCGACAGGAAATCCGGCGCATACTGCACCCACGCGTCTATGTAGTAGGGACCTCTTGCCGAGAAGTCGCTTAAAGACCCAAAGGTGTGTTTGAATGACTCGCCGCGGTGCAGCGCAGTCGGCAGTTGAAGGACCTCGCTTTGGGGCGTACCGCCGTTTATGCTGTAAAAAAGAGTCAGTTCTTCATTGGCGGCGATGGAGTCGCAACCATAAAATGCGATATCAATGGCCGGCGATTCGGATGCCAGGAAGCAACTCGAAGCAGGCTTCGAAATTTTCTTCACCGCCATATCTACGTTTTGCTCGACAAACCTTTGAATCTCAATACTTATCGCATTGTTGCTCAGATCGACGTCGGTGCCGAGCCCGGTACGGCATACCAGGTGGTAAGTGCCGGGTTTGGCAAACACATCTGTCGGCAGGCTAAAGGTATAATTGACCGTATCACCCGCGGCTAGCGCGGCGTTCAACGTGAGCGTATCAAAAACGGTCGTGCCGCCGTCTATCTGGTAGGACAGAGGAATCTGGCTGCCTGCCTGCAGTTCGCCGGTGCAGCCGTTGTAGCGAAACTGTACGGATATCGGTTCGGTGTCCGACAGCCCGCACACAAAAGTAGACGGGCCGGTAATTTGCAACATACGCAGGTCGCTGCCGATTTCCTCCGGCCCGACACCAACGGCATACCAGGCTTTGGCGGTCTCGGTCACGGGTGTCGAACAGATACCGTACAGGTCTTCGGCGGCCTGGATCGAGCCTAGGCGGGCATCCGAATAATTCGACGTTTCCACGAGGTAGTATCTCAAACTCCGGAAAGCAATGGCAGCAGCCATGTCGATGCCCAGGCCGGCGACCGAGAAAGTATCGTTTTTATCATTTTTCCCGTTTCCGCCGTCGGAAAGCAGGAAAAACCAGTGGTTTTGTACGCCGCTGTTGGTGTGTACGCCGCCGTTGTCGGCCGATCCCGTTGCCCAGAACTGGCCTTTATAGGTATCGGGATTTTGATCTGCCTTGGGGTTCGACATGTCGCGAAGCGTTCCGTTGCTGATAAAGTCTTCACCGATGAGCCAGTCCCCCTGGTCGGGGTCGGCCCAGAATTCGATCGCCGTACCGAAAATATCGCTGAAAGACTCATTGAGTGCGCCGCTTTCATTCTGGTATTTCAATTTGGCGTTACTTCCGGTCACGCCGTGGGTAAATTCATGCCCCACAACGTCAAGGGAGGTAAGTGCGGACCAGTTGCTGCCGTTGCCATCACCGAACAGTGCCCAGTCGCCGGTCCAACGCGCGTTGCTCCAGCTTTTGTCATAATGAACATACCCGATCAGCGGCATATTATTTCCGTCTATACCATCGTAGTTGTGGTTAACATTGTAATAGTCGAAAGTCATTTCGGCGCCCCAGTGAACGTCTGTGGCCGCCTCGTCTTGTTCGGCGTTTACATTGTCCCAAATGTTGTCATTATCCGTAAAATCGACAGCCAGGTTATAGTCGGTCTCCCGCATCATATTGTACGTCTCGATGCCACCGCCACGGGTTGTTTCAACCAGCCGGAATAAATCCACCGCCAGCGAATCCGTGATGATCGTTTTGGTTCCGCTATACTTGGTATGTGCGGTTCCGGGGGTGTTCTGGTCGCATAACATCTCGAAGGAGCCGGCAATCTCTCCGGTTTGGGCGTCTATATATACCTGTTTTCTCGATTGCGGAGACTTGGCGTAAACGACCATGCTCCAGGCCAGCCGGCAGTGGAGCGGATTTTGCTCAAACGAAGGATCGACTACGACCAGTTCCGGCCGGGGAAAAAAGGAAGCCTGCGGGTCTTTCCTGACATGCCTCAACATGGCGGTCGCCTCTGCGACTTCCCACATGTAGCGTTCGGCCGGAAGATATGCGAGGGCCAGCTGGATTGCCTGATCGGCTGTAATGGCAGCCTGGGCATCGGAATGCAGGGCCCGGATCAATTTGCCGTTCAGGGTCCGGACAAACCCGTTTTGCTCGTGGACAAGCAATTCACCGCCCTCCACTTTTATGCCGCGATTGTATTGATAATAGCGATAGTGTGTAAAACCGGTATCGTCCTTGTCCGTGCGGTAAAGCACCAGTTCGTCCTGTTCGGTCAGGCCAAGGTCCTTTTTATAGGAGCGCACAAGATCGTCTGCCGGTATCTGCACGCCGGTTTTGATCACCAGCCAGTCGGGGTTTCCGTTTTTGGCGTAAAAAATATTTTCCCGGACGGGCAAGGGATCGCCGGGACCATTAATCGGGGCAAAAGCATAACCGGTGACGGCCAGCCAAAGCATGGCTGAAAGGAGTAAAATTTTCTTCATTGGGTTGCTAATTTATGTTTGAATACACAGTAACAAAGACAGTGGCCGGCGGGAGATTCGCATCTGCTTTCGGTCTGGTCGCTCAAATATAGGGGATGTGTTGAAATGCATGCAAGGCTTCAGGGCCGAAGCCTGGGAAAAGACCGGATTGGTCAGAAACAGGCATCTCGAAGTGCCTGTCGGGTTTTATTCGTCATCGTTGGCGCTCTGTATGTTGATCACCGGAGAATTAATAAAATAACACCGGATTTTCATACAAATCCTGCAACTTTGCGCGCAAACAAAGACACCTGGTGCAGGAATCATATATCCCCAAATCTATCGAAGCGGAAGGCCAGCGCGCCATGCGATCTTTTCGCGCATCGCGCATTATTTTGCCCGTGTTATTGGGCCTAGGCGCCGTTATTTATCTTTTTTACCGGCAATTCGACCCGGCGCAATTCAGGGAAATCAAATGGACGGGTAATGCTTTTGCCTGGATTGGACTCTCGGTTTTGCTGCTCCTTGTGCGGCACTTTTTCTATTCATTTCGCCTGCGCACCATTACGGGAAAGTTTTTTACCTGGCGAAAATGCATCGAACTCATGGTCATCTGGGAGTTCAGTTCGACGGTCACGCCTACGAGCAAAGGCGGCCCGTTCGTGATGCTATTCGTACTTACCCGCGAAAAACTGGCGGCTGGCCGCACTGCCGCTGCGGTGTTCTACGTCATGATACTCGATTCCGCTTTCTTTATCATTTCTTTGCCAATACTGCTTTCAATTTACGGCCCCTCGATGCTTTACCCGGGCATGAAAAATTTTGGCGACCTGGAATTGGCCAGCGGCACCTTTTTCGTTACCTATGGTTTGATGCTTTCCTATTTGATTGTGCTGGTGTTTTTTCTGTTGATCAGACCCGGCTATTCGAAAACCGCTCTCGGATGGCTTGCGCGGCGGCGTTTTTTAAAAAAATGGTCGCCCCGGCTCACGCTCCTCGGCAACGAATTCGCCCTGGCTGCCCACGAGATCCGCCGGCGTGACTGGCGCTATCACCTGCAGGTGATCATTGGAACTTTGGGGGCATGGACATGCAAATTTGCGATGATCAATTGCCTGATTATTGCCGTAGTGCCCTCTACACCCGTCGACGGATATACGCAGGCTTTTATATATGCCCGTTTGGTCGCGATGTTTACCATCATGTCATTCAGCCCTACGCCGGGCGGCGCAGGGCTTGCCGAGATGGCACTGGTCGGCTTTATCGCCGATTACGTGCCGAAAGGAATTGGGCTGGTGGTCGCACTTTTGTGGCGCGGTATGGCTTACTATGGTTATCTGTTGCTGGGCGCCATCATTTTGCCGGGTTGGGTGGCCAAGCATTTTAAAGTCGCGCAAAGGCACTCATAAGTCGATATGGAAATATATATTTTGTGCGCATTCGCTTTTCTGGCAGGGTTTATCGATAGCGTCGTGGGCGGTGGCGGACTGGTGCAGATACCGGCGTTTTTTGTGCTTTATCCCACGCTGTCGGTGCCCAACATCATCGGTTCGAATCGCATCGCATCGGCGGTAGGCACATCGGTTGCCGCCTGGAACTATGCGCGTACCGTTCGCATTCCCTGGAAAACGGTGTTGTTTGCCGGCATATGCGCTGCGGCTTTTTCCTATGGCGGGGCAACGGTGCAGAGCATGTTGCCCTCGACCGTATTAAAGCCCATCATACTCGTTTTGATTATCGTCATTGCCATATACACCTATCGGAAAAAAGATTTCGGTCAAAAGGAGGCGTTTCGGATCGACCCGGAAAAATTGCCGTACTGGGCGGCGGGAATCGGTGCGGCGGCCGGATTTTACAACGGTTTTGTGGGGCCGGGAACCGGGAGCCTGCTTGTTTTCGGTTTTGTCAGCGTGATCGGGTATAATTTCCTGACATCTTCGGCCATTTCCAAGATAGTAAATGTAATTTCGGATGCATCCTCCCTCGTGTTTTTCCTGGCCAATAAATATGTCCTGTTCCACCTGGCGTTGCCGATCATGGTATTTAACGTAGCCGGTTCCTATACCGGCAGCCGAATGGCTGTTTTACGCGGCAATTCGTTTATTCGCAGGATATTTCTCGTTGTAGTAGTGGGTATTGTATTGCGCTTTGCCTGGGATGTGGTTATGTCATTTCGTCATTGATCGTCATTTCGTCATCAGGTGTTGGATTGTTATAATAATGGAAGGGTTGGCACGTCGTGAAAAAAAGCCCTTATTTTGTCATGATTTTAAAATCGGGAGTTATCGCGATCCAATCCCGGTAATTCTTTGAATATCTGAATTTTACGTGAGAAAAATAACTGCCGACTACATTTTTCCAATCTCCTCCGCACCGGTTGCGGGCGGTGTTGTCATTACCGACGATGCCGGAAAAATACTGGCCGTCGAACACCGCGACCAGCATGACCCGGCGTCACTGGAAACATATTCCGGTGCGCTTATTCCGGGTTTCGTCAATACGCACTGCCACCTCGAATTGTCGCACATGAAGGGGCTGGTGGATACCGGTACGGGTCTCATTCCCTTTATCACGAGTGTGGTCACCAAACGCAACCTGCCCGCAGAAGTGATCGCCGATGCCATTACACGGGCCGAGCAGGAAATGCTGGACGGCGGTATCGTGGCGCTGGGCGATATCTCCAATACCATCGACACATTCGGAACGAAATCCAAAGGCCGGATGCGTTACTATACGTTTGTCGAACTCTTTGATTTTTTGCAGGATGCCGGTGCAGAGAAGGCTTTTAACGACTGGAAAGCGGTGTACGACCAGTGTCAGCCGGCGCCCGGCAGCGCAAGGGCGCTTGTGCCGCATGCGCCGTATACGGTAAGTAAAACCCTGTTCGGAAAGATCAACGAGGCGAACCGGGACGAAGGACTCACCGTGAGCATACACAACCAGGAAACCCCGCCGGAAAGCGAACTTTTTGAACGGGGCAGCGGTGATTTTTACGATTTCTATGGCAAATTCGGTATTTCGCTTGAGCAGTTTCGGCCAACCGGCAAGCCTTCCATCTATTACGCGCTGGAAAACATGAACCCGGCGCAGCGCACCCTTTTCGTCCACAATACACTGACTACTGCCGCCGACATCCGCGCGGCACAAGCCTGGAATCCGGATACTTTCTGGGCAACCTGTCCGAATGCCAACCTCTACATCGAAAACCGGCTGCCGGAT
>JAKOXM010000759.1 GCA_029781095.1 Bacteroidota bacterium | reverse complement strand
GGTAGCCCGATCTCAGGCGAAAAGCAGAAATCAGTGGCTGCCTTTGGCTGCCGGCTGTTCTTTGCCTTTTACTTCCCCTGAAATTTCGAGGTATGTTTCGCTCGGGTTGGTGTTGGCTGTCACCGTTACGCGTTTGCTTTGCGGACCCGGTTTGCCTTTTGAGTTGAATTCAACCTTGATCTCGCCCGTGCCGCCCGGAGGTACCGGTTCTTTCGGCCAGGTAGGTACCGTACAACCGCAGGAGCCTTTGCAGTTGCTGATGATCAGCGGCTCTTTGCCGGTGTTTTTGAATTTGAAGAGATGTTTTACGATCTCGCCTTCATCTACGACGCCGAAGTTGTACTTGTCGCTTTCGTACTCGATCCCCGTAATAGGGCCCGTGACAACGGGTGTGGTGTTGACATTGGTGCCCGGGATGTTGCCATTGCTCGACGAAAAACTGCCGGCTTGCGAGGAAGCGGCTGCCGATTCGCGGATCTGGTCGCCTTCCGAATGGCCAAACCAGTTTTTAAAGCCACCGCCGAAGAGGTTGGCCAAAAGCAGAATAGCAAGCAGTGAGAGCAGGCCAATCTGAACCTGTTTGTTTCTTTCCATTGTTAGAGATATAAAAGTGGTGAAAGTTTGGAATGATGAATCGCGCTTTTGGTGACGCAAAATTACTGCTTTCGCGTAGCGCCTATACCGGTTTGCAAATGATTAACACGGAATGCATCATAAGGGTTGAATAGTAAATAAAAAGCCCCGGCACATTTGCCGGGGCCGATAACCAAATCAAACTTTCTGTGAAGTTTAACCTCTCTCTTGTCATCCATCCGGATTTGTTTTCCGGGCGCCATTCAACCGAATGAGCGAGAGGGGGTAAAGCTACTTTTTGTCGTGCCGTAAACGGCTTCCGAAGTTCGGGCGGGTTATTATTGTCTTCGAAATCAATTATTGACGCAAAGACGGGTAAAAATGTAAAATGTTGCAGTTAATTCGCCGGGTGGCGGACTTTAACACCCGGATAGCAGAAATTGATCGTCGAAAGTAGAGGGCGTAAAACGAAAAAAGCCTCGCTGGTTTGCGAGGCTCTTCGTGTTCTGCAGGGCAGGGGGGGTAAAATCGGTTGCCGGGAATCGGACTTGCGGGATTATGGAATCGGAGTCTGTGTTGTCTTGTTTTGTAGAATCTTTCGGGGAGATAACCTCGGTATTTCCCTTGGTATGATCTTTAAACGCAGGCATTTCAAAAAGTCACGTCCGGTCGGGTATAATTTAAATTTTGTTGACATTTGGCCATGCAATCATTCCTCAACGGGCTGCGCGCCCTTCCGACAAAGTACCTGATCACCGGTATCCTGCTCTTGTGTGTGCCCGCCTTCCTGATCAACCTTGGCCTGGCCGGTTTCATCGGCGACGAAGCCATCCGAAGCTGGGTGGCGATGGAAATGGATTATTCGGGCAATTATATCGCAACCACCATGCACGGCGAGCCGTATATCAACAAACCGCCGCTGTTCAACTGGCTGATTCTCGGCGCGGTCAAACTTTGGGGCCAATTTGATGAATGGCCTCCGAGGCTCCTCACCGTTATTTTTCTGACTGGATTCGGATGGGCCGTTTTTAGCGCCGTGCGGAGGCATTTCAATCCCGAAACCGCCTTTCTGGCTGCAATGACAACCGTGACCAGCGGGCGCTTTTTGTTTTACGACTCCATGCTGGGGCTGATCGATACGGCATTTTCCCTGGTGATGTATCTGCTGTTTATGAGCGTTTACTTTTTTGGAAAACGCGAACAATGGCTGCGGCTTTTTCTCGTCAGTTATTTTCTGATGGCAACGGGGTTTTTGCTGAAGGCTTTCCCCGCTTTCGTATTTCAGGGGTGTACCTTGCTGGCAGGCTTGTATTATTTCAGGAAATGGCGCCTGCTCCTTTCGAAGGAGCATTTCGCAGGAATACTGCTGGCATCGGTCATCATCGGCGGGTATTTTGC
>JAKOXM010000758.1 GCA_029781095.1 Bacteroidota bacterium | reverse complement strand
AATCCGGTTGAAAACGGGACCACCACTACGTTATCAACGCCACAGGTTTCGAGCAAAACGATTTTCTCGGCGGTCGTTGTCAGCAACTTGAACGACGAATCATCCGGTTTGAGTACCGTGCGCGGGTGGGGGTCGAACGTAATCACCACACTTTCCCCTCCACAATCCCGGGCGAGGGTCTGTATTTTTTCCAGAATGCGCCTGTGCCCCGAATGTACGCCATCAAATGACCCAATGGTTATAACGGCATTGCTTATCGCCGGCAGTTCATTCAAATCAGTAAAAACCCGCATAGAAGCGCAAAGATAGAATTTGGGAATACGGAAAACGGAATACCTGATGCGGTTTAGTGCTGAACTACAAACTTTTGACTGCGGATACCGCCCGGCCACGTGATTTTAGCAAAATATATGCCCGATGGCAAAGCCGGCAATATAATGCTGTGGTAGGGTTCGTTGTCGTCCAATACCAGCGATTCGCGATGCAGCAAGGTCCCTTTTTCATCCACAATTTCCACGTTGGCTTCGGTAAAAAAGCAATGATCGAGGGCAAAATTCAAAACACCGGAGGAGCCGGAACTATACCAGACAGTGAGCTGGCAATCCGGCGGACTCCAGGTGTTTACAACATTCTGAAAGGTAGCAGTTGCCCAATCGCCATGCTGGATTTCGGCAAGTTCTGCGGCTGCGGCAAGGGTGGCCTTTGCCACATTGGACATAAAGGTGAAATTCAGTTTGCCGTCCAGCGTGTCCGATGGCGTATGATAACAGTTGTTGCGAAAGTCAGCGCCATCCGTAATCATCAGCGCCGGCTGGCCGCCCAGCCAGAACGGCGCATGGTCGCTGCGCAGCAGGTCGGGCGCAATGGAACCGTTGCCCGGCACGACCAGCGGAACTACCTTTAAATCAGGCACATACTGTTGCGCAGCGCTATTGAAAAGCAGTCCAAGGCTTGACGAGGCGGTATTGGCGACGTTCGTGATAAAATTGCCGCGGTTTTGGTCGGCCGCGATCTGGCTAGTGGCGTCCGGAAACAGCAAATTAAAACCCGGCGGTATTTCCTGACTGTTGGGCTGTTCGGAGTAGTAACCGATCATTTCGAAGTTAAAAACGCCTTCAATCTGGCTGCCCGGCGGTATCCCGTTGCTGATGTAGGCGAGACTGCCCCGGAGTCCGTCTTCTTCCATATCGAAACCGATAAAGCACAGCGTTTTTTTTGTCGGATAGCGACTTAGCAGGCGGGCAATTTCCATGACACCGACCGTCCCGCTCCCGTTGTCGTCCGCTCCCGGGGCATTTTTCACCGTATCGTAGTGCGCATCCACGATCACAATTTTTTCCGAACTGGAGGTGCCGGGCGAGTACCCCAGGATATTTCTGCCCGTAGCGCTTGAATAGACAAAGGTATGTTCGTCCAAAAAGAGGCCCAGTGCGGAGAAATGATGGCGAAGCGAGTCGCGCATTTCTTCCAGATGAGGCAATCCTGTGCTGCGGTGGCGGATACCCTGAACGAATTCGAGATCGGAGCGAATTCGGTTGCTATCTACCTCGTTTACAAGTTGTTGCAGGTCAAAATTCTGTTTGTCGTCGGCAACCAGTCTGACTGTGAAGTTATTTTGAAACGGTGCGAGGGCGCTGATGTCGCAAGTGATGGCGCGTCCGGCGCCGGCAGATACCGGAAATCCCGCGTCGCCGGAAGGCTGGGGCAGCATGCCTGTCAGCGAATAGGATTTTCCGCCGTTGTCCGAAAACTCGACGGATATTTCCAGCGGGTCATTTTCCGCATCGGCGACGTCATACAGAATTGACAGCGTGTTCGTCGTCCAGTCGGCCGAGACAAGCATGTTGGAAATGACGGGAGGCTGATTTTGAGCGGACAAGGCATTGCCTGACAGCAGCAAGGCCAGGAGCGGAAATGTATGACGCATGAGTTGATTGTTTTAGTACAAGGCATAAAAATACAAAAGGCACGCCTGCGGCGTGCCCATTGCAACAAACAAAACCAACTAAAAAACCTGCTTTTTTAATTTTTGCGTTTCGCCCTGAAAATTGCTTCCGGTCGGCGAACGGGTGTTTTTCATAACAACCGTAATAAAAACGGGCAATATTTGCCGAACGCTGCCAGCCCCTGAAAAAAAACTTATAAATACGGCCGCAATAAAAAAGGCGCGTTGAAAAACGCGCCTTTTTTATTGATTATCAATGTTTTATTTTTCACGGGTAACTTTCCCGTTTTGCTGTTTGACGACGTAGGCCTCCGGAAATCCGTTGGAGCGAACTTTTTCCTTGTCTTTGTTCGCAGCATCCAGGCTGTTGTAGCCGGCAAGCATGATGGCCGTAAAGTTGCCGTTGCCGACCGGCCATTTTTCCACCGTTCCATCTACGCCGGCGCCTTCAAGCGATCCGGCGTCAAAGCGGTTGGGATCGGATAATGCGCAGAGACGCACATAATACTGTACGGCGTTGCTTTGGGTCGTTGTCGCGGCTCCCTTACCTCCCCATTTTGTGCTGCTGGTGCCTGTGGAAGGTGTCGAGTATGTCGTGGGCGTTGCCGGTGAAACCGGGTTTTTGGGCGAAACGATGAAAGGTTTCAAATTTTCATCGCTCATTTTTTCGGTAACAATGATGGGATCCTTAAAACCTCTTTTCACGACTTCCGCCTGAGCCGCTTCGGCATCCGAGTAATTGGGCCATACACCCAGGCGCATCTTGATTGAATTGTTCTTGGGTTTGCTATACACATTGCCGATATCCGACAACGGAGCATAATCGCTGATAGAAATAGGGTTGTCGGGCGAGAAGGAGCCTAATTGTACGGCGTAACAAATGTCGGAGTTGGCGACTACCGGAGTAGCCGCAACTGAGCGCGCCGTGGTGGATGACGTGCTGTACTGGGCAGGAGCGGCTTCCGAGGCCTTTCCGATCACCAAACTTTGGTCTGCGCCGCGTTCTTCCACGATAAATGCACCTTTGAAGCGCGCATCCTTGTTCACCAGTTTCAGGTTTTTGGACGCTTCTTCCTTTGTGGGATAAATGCCGAGCCGGACCTTGTTCAGGTTGTCTTCCGATTTGACGTACAGATTCCCGTACTTGGAAAGCGGCTCGAACTTTTGCGCAGAACTCTCCGTAACATTTTCCGGCGTTGCTGTCAGCTGGATGGAATATCCGTTAAACGGGTCGTCAGGCCCCGATTTTTTGACCGGGATGAGCGTTGTGGTGGATCGATCAGTCGCGGCATTGTATTGAACCGGGGAATATGTATTGGATGGCGTGCTGTACTGAGTCGGCGATTGTTCGCCGATGATCCGGTTGGGAACGGGCGAAGTGACGGGATTTGTAATCGTTTTGCTCGTCGAAGCAATTCCACCGTATGAAGGTTCGAGCAAAATATCGTCTATCAGGTTGCTGTTACCCGGGCGCACCTTGTAATTGGCCACTTTATACCCGTCATTGGAATATTCAATGTCGTATGTGGTGCCGGGTGTCAGCATCAGGGCGTATTTCCCGTTTGCGTCTGTGGACGTCTGAATAATTTTTCCGCCATCCTTAAACTCGACGATAGCGCCATTGAGCGATTGTCTGCTTCGCGCGTCGACAACGCGGCCCTGGTATTCCTGCCGCTTGTCCATCGTCATGGCTACGCTGATATTGTGTGCTCCGAATTCCTTGACGTCCACCCTTGTGGTTTCATAGCCGTCTCTGCTCAGTTCGAGGGAACAATCGGTCGGGCGTGTTAATTCGGAGAAATAATACTTGCCGTCCGTATCGGTTTGCCCTTTCTCGCGGTTGCATTCCGACATGTCAATATATACGCCGGGCAGGGGTTGGCCATAAGGATCGTAAACGACGAGGAAATAGTTTTTCACAGAGTAGTCCTGGGTGCTGTAAATCTGCGGCGTCAGGGCATCACCGGTTGATGCTGTGGCCGATAACGAACGCGGCGGCGTGGTGCTGATCGGCGATGAGGCGACGCTGCCGGTCTTTTTTATGATCTGCCAGATATCTTCGTTGCCGCGTCCTCCGGGGCGGTTGCTGGTCACATAACCTATATTTTGTTGTGAATTGTACACAAATCCGTAGTCATCGTAGGAAGAATTGACACCGGGACCGAGGTGATAAATATTGGAGATCGTTTCTTTACCCAGTTCGGCGCGGTACACATCCAGGCCACCAAGGCCATTGTGCCAGTCGGAAGAAAAATACAGGTCGGTGCCGTCGTAGAAAGGCGTCACTTCATTGCCTGGGGTGTTCAGCGGAGCGCCAACGTTGCGGGGTGTGCTCCATTCTCCGTTGACATAATTGGACACATACAGGTCCCAGCCTTTGCCGCCGGTCGTGCTGCTTGGGTTATTGGAGGCAAAGATGAGGGTATTGCCGCTTGGCGAGAGGCAAGGAAACCCGGTGGCGTAGTCCGAACCATTGTATGGAAATGCCTTTACGTTCGTCCATTCTCCGTTCACCACATCAGCGGTGTAAAGGCTCATGTTGACGCCTTTTTCAGCAATCTGCCGGGTACCGTTGATAAAGTTGTTGCGGCAGAAAGCCACCCGCTTGCCATCGGAAGAATAACTCACGGGACCTTCATTGAAGTTATTCTGCAAATCGCTGCGCAAAAAAGCCGGTTTCTGAAGGTAACCGTTTTCGGGGTTGCGTTGCGTTATGAACAACTGGTTGTAGGCGCTTCCCGACCAGTCGGAAGCCGACTGCGACTGCGTTTTTCGGGCAATATCCGTCCGGGCAGAGCTGTATACGACCCTGTTGTTGAGGAATGTAGCTCCAAAATCGGCTGCGGCAGTGTTCAAAGGCTCGTTCTTCGGCACGTACAACATTTCCTGATTTGCCGTTTTGGTTGCGTAATCGCACATATCGGCGTAATGGCGGCCCAATTCCTGTGTCTGATCGCTTTGTGCCGCGTATTCCAGGAATTGTTTTTTGGCCTGTACATAATCGCCTTTCATCATCAGGGCCTTTCCATAGCGGAGCTGTACGTCAGAGTCGGGGCGCCGGAGCTGTACGGCACGGGCATACCAGGAGAGGGATTCTTCCGGCTTGTTCAGCTGGAAATAACAATCGGCCGTACGCGCAAGCGCGTGGGCGTTGTTTGCGTCTTTGTCCAGAACTTGTTTGTAGGTTTTTAAGGCAAGATTGTACGCATAGAGATCAAATTGTTTGTCAGCACGAAGTAAATCCTCCGAAGTGGATGTTTGAGCTGATAGCCAGTTGGCAGCACATAAAAGCGCCAGTGCCAACCACCCTGCACGAGAAGTCGTGTTCATAGCAGTATGGTTTTTAAAATAATTACTGTTTGTGATGAACTGCCTGTGCCTGCCGGATGAATGGATCAAAACGACAACGCACACTAAGTTACCGGCAAAAACGGATGATAAAACATCCTTATTGCCATGCTTAGCATAGTGGAGAGACTATCTTTTGAAAGAGGGACGCCACAAAAGTATGGTATTTTGCAATACAGCGCTACATCTTGTGCCTTGATTTTCAAAGAGAAACAAAAAAACCGGGGAACGTCGGTCTGGCGACATTCCCCGGTCAGGTCCTGGAAGTACGTGAATATTACTTGCCGCCGCCGTCGCGGTAGATGTATTTTTCCACATCGCGCCAGTCGGGTGAAGCGGGATCCGGGTAGTCACGGCGCAGGCGCTCGAAGGCCTTAAGAGCCGCTTCCTTGTTTCCCTGGTTGTCGTAAAGCATACCCAGTTTTTTCAGGTAATAGCCGGCCAGCAGGTTGTTTTTTGTTGCATCTGCGGCTTTTTCATAATAATCGAGGGCTTTGTTGAAGTCGCCTTTTTCGGCGTAACAATCGCCGAGCGTACCGTACTTCATGGCCGGCATCAGCTCGCCTTCAGCGCTGAAATCTCCGAGGTACTTAATGGCATTATCGAAATCGCCGATGTGCAGGTAACAAACGCCGGCATAGTAGTTTGCCGTATTTCCGGCGGGAGTACCGCTGTACTTGTCGGCCAGTGCCACGAAACCGTCGAAGCCGCCGCCCGGGTTGTCGAGGGCAAGCTGGAATGAATCCCGTTCAAACTGTTGCTGGGCATGCCACATGGACGCCACCGCTTCTTTTTGCTTGGGCGCAAGGACTACTGTTTTATACATCCACCAAATGCCCAGGGCCGCCACGATTGCGCCGACGGCATAGAGGACAATTTTCGGGTTCTGTTCCCAAAAAGGCTTGGCGGGAGCTGCGCTCACTTCCTGTACCGTTATTTCTTCTGCCGCCTGAGATTTACGTTTTGCCATTGTTCAGTTCAAAAATTAGACATTGTTTATACTTTCCTTTTCAAAAAGGCGGGCAAAAGTATGGAAAGTTTGGTATTGGGAGGGAGGAGTGTGGAAAAAATTAAAAAGCAGTGAATCCAAACACCTGTTTTCAGAATACAAAGACGGCCCCGGGCTAAAAAATATGCCGGCCCAAACAGTACAGTATAAGTTGGCGGTTGGTCAAAGAATCAAATGCCGAGTACTTTTTTCCATCTCCGCAAAGTCTTCGGGATTTGTTGTAATTAAATCTGCCAATTTAGAGCCGCACCATGGGCAATAATGTATTGCAATTTGCGAAACAAATGCTTTGTCTCCATGACTATCGAAATCAGCGCTTCGGCACTGAAGGACAAAATAATACTTTTCTTCCGTTTTCATTTTCGCCATTAATACGGAAAACCCTTTTCGCCCCGCCTCTGAGGCCTTTTCTGATAATATGTCACAACAAAATTTGGGTAGATTCATCTTTGCTTTATTGTTTTAAAATTAGCCCGGAATCTCCTTTACCGACAAATTCAGTAAGAAGATTCCGGGGTAAGTGATCACAATCTGAGTTTATGGCTATTTATCTCACAAGGTACTGATTCAGCTGAGAAGCCAATTGTTTGGCGAACCGGATTTCATCATTGTATACACCAGTAGTATAGTCATAATCGCGCAGTTGTTGCACCAATCCGTCAAATTTCCATTTTTCATACACATCTCTGGGAATTTTAAGCTCCCAGACTTTGCCGGCTCGATCCAAGCTTTCAACAGAAGCCCTATCCAACCCGGTTGAAAGTGAACGAGACGAGGATATTACTCCTCCGTTCAGGTTGCCTTTGTGAAAGACTGAAATCACATCATCAGTTGTAGAGGCAAATTCTTTTGCTATAGCCGGGACAGTTCTTTTACCAGCAGCTACCGTTACCTCATCTATCTGACCTAGGTGAGTAATTCCTTCATCGGCAAGTTTTGCAAGTTCGTCAGCATTAGAAATAAATTGGCCTGCCTCTCCATAAGCAATTGTTTTTCCTCCTCCATACACAGCTTGCCACCAAGTGGTTGTAAAACTGTATATTCCATTAGATAATCCTCCTGCCCCACTTGCACCCAATCCATCCAAAAACAGTTTCCCTTCATATTTCAGCACATCCCAATCGTTATTAAAATCCGGCACATTTCCGGTAACAATATCTGTCACGCCATTCCCGAATGCTGTGATACTTCCTCCCAGAACCGGGTTCACCGTGCTGACGAGACCACCGGCAGCGCCGTTCAGGAAATATGCCGCCCCGGTACTGAAGTCTTTGACCTTATCCCAGTTGCTCCACAAGTTCAATCCGCCTCCGATGACTGCGGCGCCGACATAAACCAGTACGGGAATAATATCGCCATTAGGGTCATTGTAAACGGCAGGGCTGTTGCCCATGGCGTTGTAAGGTGTCATCGAATAAAGTCCTTCCCCCTTCGGGTCCACCTGCCACCACCTGGCCAGACCCGGGTCGAGCGTTCTGAACATGGCAGTGTAGACGTTCAGGCCGAGATCCGGGGTGCGTTCGATGCCGTTATACAGGTAGGGCGAGGTGGGGAACTGGTTGGCGTACCACCCGCCTTCCATCATCAGGCCGAAGGGATAGTAATGCGCTTCCTGGGTTACTTCGCCGGCAGCCGCCGAGGTTTCGATCAGTCCGTTACCGCTTTTATCACAGAAAAATACCCGTCCGTTGCCCAAATGATCTCTGATGACATACTCGTGTTTCCAGTTGGGCGTGCTGGTCGTACTGATGTCCATCATACGGCCTTCGTCGTGGTAGATCGATCGCAGACGCTTGACCCCGCTTTCCGTTACGTAGACAAAGCCTGAAACGTAATCGGTTACTGAAGCAGCGCCGCTGTTCGGGGTAACGGTTTTGCGCAGTATTTTCCCATCTGTATCGTATATGATATCGATCACTCCGGTGGAAGTCTGTATCTTGAATGGCAGATTAAAATAATTGTATGACACCGCAGTGATGCCCCGGGACGGATCGGCTGTGAGGTTGCCCCGGCTGTCGTGCGTGGTGGTAGCCAGCAAAGCGGTGGTTCCGTTGAATCCTTTTGTACTCAGACTATTTTCCTTGACCGTATTGAGCCGGTTGTCAGAATTATAGGTCATATCGATGTTATCAATCAGGCCATACGTGTAGTTAGGGTATGTGCCGCCCGTTACACCCCGACGCTGAATATTGCTGATATTACCCCGCAGGTCGGCAGTACTGTAAGTAATGGCTTCATTGTAATTGTCTATCCCGAATTTGCAGGTTGATTCATCCCCGAACGGTGACACTTCGGCATATTTGGCGAGGGTCATACGATTGAGGTTGTCGTATGCGAAGGTGTACAGTTGCTGGTTTCGGCCAGTCAGGTTGACATACCAGCGTTGTTCGGTAATATTTCCATTGTATTGCTGGGTAGAGCCTGCGCCGACGCCGGTATAGGTGAGGCGCAAGGCAAACAGGTCTGCGCTGGTCGCCAGCAAACCATCGAGCGCTTGCGGTGCAGGCTCCGCATCCCATTGTGCGAACAAATCCGATTTGAGCGATCGCAGGGCAAGACTATCTTCCGTGGTGTAACCGGCTTCTTCCATGGCGAAAGCAACAGCAGCCCAGGCTTGGGATTTAACTTGCTTTTCTCCTGCCGCACCGGATAAATCGAACTGGCGCGCCGTCGAAGTCAGTGTGCCGCCTTTTGTCTTTGCCAGCGGAATGGAAAGTTCCTTTTCGAGCAGGGCAAGGTGTTCATCGCCCGATTCTTTCGATTGTTCAACCCGCAGGGTGAGATATGGATTGCCTGCTTCGTCATTTTCAACCACTGCCTGAATCAGGCCGTCGTGCAACCAGTCAATTTCCGTATTTCCACCTGTGATGGAGGAAGGCCCGACGCAAGGATTCGTCCCAACCGGTACCGAATTGATATTTGTCAGCCAGCCGCGTGAGTTATATTGATAATCAACCTGTTGCAGGACGTTGACACCACTAAGACCCAGTTTTCTGGTAATAAGCCAGTCATTGTTATTATAACTCAACGAATTCAGTTGTTGTGATGCGCCGCCGTCTTTTGACATGGAGAGCGCTGTTTTTCGCCCTGCTTTGTCGTAGGTGTAATCCTTCACTATAGTCACGGTAGAAGTGACACCGTTGATGGTTGCCTGGTGTACCCGTTGAATCCGGGTAATATTATCGCGGAAATCATACGTATAAGTGTACTGGTCCGTCTTCCCGAGATTATTATCGGCAGTTTCTGTTTCCAGGCGCCCGTAGGTTACGTCGTAGGCGTAGGTCGTTTTGAGTGCCGTAGCACCCGGAGTATTCCCATTGGTGCCGCCCAGTACGTAAACGTTCTTTTCCTTTATTTTACCCAAAGCGGTACCGGCCGCGGTTTCGTACACAAAGGTTTTCAAGGTTTTGGGAGTTGCCGGAACAGAGGTATCTTCCACTTTTTCCACCTGATCGAATATATTGTAGGTGTACTTCATTGAAATTCCGGAAGCGGCATGTTTCTCTTCTTTCAGCATGCCATAATTATTTTCCGCCGACCCGTAATAGAAGTATTCATAAGTACCCTTGCCCGGCACATATTTTTTCCATAACCGGTTATCTGGGTAGTATTCATAATGGAAAGCAGCCGCATCAGTCTGAAGAGTAACGCCCGGGGGCAAAACATACGTCAGGTTTCCGGCGCCGTCGTAGTAATACCTCGTATCGGCATTTTGAGTTACAGAAAACACGCGACGGGCCAGGATCAACTGTCCGATCTTATCCCGGAATTCATACGACTTGATGCCGTTTTCATCCGTAATTTCCAGTTTATACAGCGTATTGGCGGCATATCCGCTGACATCGGTGGAGGTGTTTAACTTGTATTGCTGACCTACCGTTGGCGTCCAGCCAGGCGCCTTTGACGACAATACCCGGTTCAGGGGTGAGTTTTCGTATGTATAGGTTGTGCAACCGCCTGTCGAAGGATTACAGCGCTGGGTTACTCGCCCGAGGTTGTCATACGTTTCGCTGATTGTATAATTGGTATTGTTCTGGGTATAACTCAGACGGTCGGTCTGGAAGTTTCTGCCGAATCCATCGTAAAAAGACTTCGTGGAAGGGACGTTGGCAATTCCTGTGATAGTGTAATTTGCCTGCACGTAATTGGTATTTCCTCCCCCATTTGCCAATGCGACGTTATAGGTGTAGTTGGCACTCACGTTACCGTTTTTGGTAATGATCTGGTTGACCCGGTTCAAATCATCATACCCGTACGATACTACCTGATCATTTTTGTCCAGCACGCTCTCCAGCGTATGATCAGTATTATAGAAGTAGTAAGTGGGCCAGATGACCGGTCCATCCGGGTTGATTTCCTTTGTATCGAGCAAACCGTTAGCAAAGTCAAATGTGGTCCGGATTTTAGCGTGCCCTACCGGTTGAATAATCTTTGTGTGCCCGGTGACGTAATAATTGAGGAATTCCACCTGTTTGACCCAACCGGCGACACTTTCCCAGTTAAACACCTGCCAAAGTGCAGTCAGAGTCGCGGGTGGCCCGGCAAGTCCGGTAGAAGGTTTGTCCGGACTACTGTCGCCGCTCAAGGATGTGTCGTCCTGGCCGCTAAAGTTCAAATCTCCATTGAAACTTTTAAACGTGCGCTTTCTTCCTCCAACTTGCACATTGTCTACAAAAGACAGTATTTCCATGGGAATGCTCCGCCAGAAAAGAAAGTCATGAAGACTGAGGTCACCCATTTCATAGGCATATTTGTAATCAGTCCGGTAAACCTTATTATCACTGTTGGTCAGCGATTGGGATAGGACCATGTGATGCGGCCGCTGGTTTGTTGTGCCGTTCAATGCCGCATAGGACAGATTTTTTGTAGTCGTCATGAACTGGCTGCCGTCGTAATCTTTGGTCGTAACGGAAGTCAGTTTGTAATCGACGGACACATGGTTATAGATACACCAGTTCATTTTGTCGTCGACCGGGGCAGTGCTTGTGTAATGCGTTTTGATCGCCCGGATGGTATTTTGAGCGGCAGTTGTGAGGGTGTATCCATAAGTGATTTCCCGTACGAGAGAACCGCTTGCATTATAAATTTGCTGGGTAGAGATTGTACCGCTCTTGTAATTGTCATTGGTCAGCGAGCCGTTCGGATAGTTTTCTGTAAAAGCCGGGCCACCTCCGAACCAACTGGAGGCGGGCATGGTGCCCGTTCCCGCATAGTTGGAGGTGACGAAAGTGGTCACCGTTTTACCTGTAGTAATGCTTTCCGTAACCTTGTTATAAATTACGATCGGATTTCCGGTTGCATTGCTTCCCCGTCGGTTGGTGGAAGTAGCGTGGGTGGCATATATAATCCTGTTGTCCAGTGTCTGGCCACTTGGCATATTCACGTCTTGTTCCCGTCGGAGGATCGCAAATACAGGTAATTCTATAAACCGGCCGGTAGTAGTACCAGTACCGTCTGTATTGGAATCATAGTAATAATTGACGGTATTGGTGTGCCCGTTTTTGTCATCGGTAGCGATACTTTTAATCCGCAGACCGCCAGCCGTGACGGTCTGGGTAGTGGGGGCGGTGGATCCGATATTTAATAATATTGTGTTGTTTTCATAGGTCATCGTCATCTGGCCGCCTGATGGATAAGTGATGCCTGTAAGCACCCCTGCCTGGGAATAAGTCGTATTGACCGCTCTGTTCACACCGATGCCGCCGGGATTTACGATTACCTGTGTCGACCCACCTAAATTATTCAGTGCGAAAAGGCTGTAAATTGTGCGGTAGGTATTTTTGTAATAAGTATGGTTGGGATATGCATAAAGATAGGGCAACAAAATATTCGCATTACTGCCATTGTAAAAACCCCACCAGTCAATAGAGGCCGAATGCCGCGGAGGCAACGCGGTTGTGTTGTAGGTAAACGAATAGGCAGGTAGCGAAGCCGTGAGGTTTTTTTCCTGAACGGATAATAATTGGGGCCTCCTTCGGTGCGCTTCCACATAGGCAGGACAGCCTGACAAGGTGGTTTCCGGAAAAGTGCCATACGTGAATTCCAGAGTTTTGACTACGTCCGATCCCGAAACAAGTTCTATTTTCTTTAATAGACGGGAATGGTTATTGCTTCCAAAACCACTAAATGTCAGAAAATTCAGAAACTCGGTGGAATAATAAATATCAGGCCTGTCTGTCGTTTCCGTGATAAACCGGGCTTCTCCGTAATACAAGAAGCTGGTGCCGTTATGCGATCCGTATTTTATTTTATTGAGTCTTTTGTCATAGTTCAATACAACTTCAGAACTGTAGTTAAAATTCTGGTTGAGCGCAGGTGTTTGCCATCTGTTCCATTGAGCAATAGAACTATGGTCTGTGTAGATCTCTTTGGTGTATTCGAACAGGAATTCTGTTCTGCCGTATTGGTCGACAATCGAACTCAATTTCCACGATTTGATGATCGGGATGGAGTTTAAATAACCATCGTGTTTATACGGAACTTTAAGAGAAGGACTGCAATCAGTACTAGGCGAGTAGGCATTATACAAATTTTCAGTTTGCCCTTCCGACGAGGTTATTACGTATTCATATTGATCAAATACATATTTAACGCCGTCCGGAGTCGTAATGGTAAAACTGGTAATGGCGCCAAATGCATCACTGACCGGAGGAAACAATTCCTGGTAGCGCAAATTGAGACTGGGGTTGATGGTATAGGTAATTTTCAAATCCTGTTTCGTCTCGATTCTCGGAGTACCGTCAATATCGAAACGGAAGGTGCCGCTGTAGCCATTGAAATTAAAATAGAACAGGTCAGGCTCTTTGTCGTGGGTTTCCTTGAATATCTGGTCTTTTTCAGTAGCAGTAAGTTGAGTAAGCGTTTTCCCTGCAATTGTATTCAGGGTGTCATTCCAGTATAAATACCCAATCCTGGGGTTAACAGGATAGGCCATGGAATGCAAATCGTCCGGCCAATCGTTCACCTGACGGGTAATTATGCCACCGGCGTTCAGTTCCCAGCCGAGCCCTACCCAACTGGATAATTGATTGACCTTTATTCCGGATGCTGCGTAACCCAGTTTAATGGGGTGTGTGAGAAAACTCCCTTTTAACTCCAGCAAAGGAAGGTCTGTTGTAAATGTACCTGTGGATTGGTTAACAGCATATTGAGCGATGGACGCTCCTCCTACAGGCGTAAATACAGTGCTGCCGGGCACATCCTGGGCAAGTACTGCGGCGCTATAGTATAGCAATGCGATAAAAGATGCAAAATATTTCATGCGCAGAAGATTCGTTTAGATGTTGGGTGGTAGTTTAGTAAGCGATTACAAGTTTCGCTTTGAGGATGGCTTTCTCTGTCGTATATTGTACATAGTAATGCCCGGGAGAAAGGCCCCGCGTCGAGCCGGAGCACTGCCCGTCTCTGCAATCAAACTGACAGTTTACGATCTGCCCTTCCGAATTCAGCAGTTTCAGATCACCTGCTGACATTTCATTTTCTACATTGCCGACTACAGTGAAGTTTCCTGATGACGGGTTTGGCATGATTTCAATCGCCGGTTGATTTTTAAGGACCTTTAAATCACCACAATTAAGCAGAGCACCTTTGAGCGTTTCTTCAAAAGATTTGTCCGACCTTTCAGAAGATTTGAAAATTGTCAGAAACAGGCTGCCGGTAATTTGACTCCTGATGTTAAAATATACCAGAGGCAGATCGCCGGAAAGGGTCAATGTCTGATAAATCGCCTTTGCTCCCGAGACATATTGCCCTTCAAAGGCATTCGGGTAGCCGTCTGTAATCAGTACAGCCAATCGAGGTGCGCGGGTTCTTACATGCTGGATAGCCACCGAATAGTCAGTCAACGATTCTGTGGTGCTTTTCCCTGAAGCCAAAAACCGTTTCTGATAATCCGCTGAATGTATAAATGACAGGAGGGAGTCGCAAGTGTGAAAAACCAGACTTTGCTGAATACCGTTTCCATCAAAGGGTACGATTTCCATTCCTCCGGCAGCATTGGCCAGCAAGCGGTTTTGTTCGAAAAACAGTATCAGTTTTTCGCGAAAAACGGCAAAATCACCTCCCTGCATCGAGGAGGAGGCATCCAACAAAAACACAATTCCTTTTCGGTCGCAATCGCATCCCGGCATCTTGTCTTCTGTCGAGGGGAGTGCCTTAATATCCTGCAAAATAAAACTGTGAGACAAAGCTTTACCGGTGCTGTTTGCGACGATTCTGACCTTTTTTACGGGTGAAGAAAAAGTAAATGTCAGTGGAGTCGCAGTCGGGTCGAGCACGGTCAGATTACTTTCAGACACCAGCGTATGGGGTATTTCCAACCATCTGACAGGAACGGGGTTACCATATTCATCAAAACCCGATACCCTGAATTGCTGGTTAATCTCTACGTCTGACGGTTTCAGCATATTGTAGGAAACCACCGAAGCAATCATCGTAGCTGGCCGGTCGGTTAAGACAAGTTCTAATCCTTCCCCGTCCTTTGCTCCGAAGCATTGAACGACAGGCGCGTTTTGTGCGTCTCCAGGGTTTTCGGAAAGTAAATATTCCGCCTTGCCGACTGGCGAAATTTGCCACTGAATGTCGGATTTATCCGGAAAGGTGCTCCACCCCGATTGGCAAAGCAGACTCCCGGACCCGTGAATGAATAAAAGAAACAACAATCTTCTTTCAATGAATCTCATAACAAATGTGGTTTAGAATAAAGAAGTGAATTGACAAAAACAGTTCAGGAGTTGCAGGCTGAATTAAGGTTTCGAAGGCAGTTTTATTTGCCTCAAAGTTTTCTTCATGGCTTTGATTTTTTTTATGACATCTCGTGCCACTTCAGGTCAATTAGTGCCAGAAATGTTGGAAGCCTGGTGATTATAAATTCTAACCTCAAAGGGCCCGGGGCAGTCCGAATGGCATATAAAAACCGAGCGGCCCGTGTTCGATAGTGACTACATCGAATACGAACCGCTCGGTCAAACAATCAATACCAATAAAAGGAAGGGTAGAATCTCGATCCTTCAGGAGAAACGTACTACTGGCCGAAGTATCCTGATATATCCAATCAATTCGAATGATTGATCAGGACAAGTTTCGAAATTGAATCACCCGGGCGCCGGATATTCAGCAGATACTGCCCCGTGGCAACATCAGAGACATCCAGACGGTCTGCTCCGTCCAACGTAAACGATTTAATCAGACCGCCCAGCATCGAATACAAGTATGCCGTACCGCTTTCTACCGGTCCGGAGAACCATATCGTGCCGGACGAGGGATTTGAGATACGCAGGTCAGTTTTTTCAGTGGTTTCCTTTTTTCCCCGGCTTTGGGTCTGGTCGCCGGCAAATCCGCCGCCCAATTCGCATTCCACGTAAAAAGTTTTGCATTTACGGATCGGCGGGCATTCCGGCTGGTTGACCGTTACACACAGCTCATGCCAGCCCAAACTCGGGTGGATGTAATCAAATTCCGTGTAACTGCCCGTCTGTCTGACGACTCCGTCTACACTAAATGAAAAGGTCGTTTCTGGAAACCATTCCAGGCCGTTGTCATTGAGGCTTACCCAGAAGTATGGTTCATCGCAGGGCGGGTTCGACATTTGAAGCGTCCAGTTTTCACAGCGGTCGTTGCAAACGGGCACCGCATCCGCACGCGTATTGATCCAAAAAGCATAAGTCTGGCCATCGCACGAACCACTTATAGCCGTTCCAATCAGGATATAACACCCCGAGTTGAGTGGAAGGGTAAAACTGTTATTCCCCTGCTGCCAGTTAATGGGCACTAATGATCCGAAATTTGATATCTGAATGCCGTCGCTACAGTTTAATGCACTCACCAACTGCCACTGAACGCTGCCCGCTGATAAGTGAACGAAGGCAGTTCCCGGAATTTCCGGGTATCGGCAAACAGTAGCATTGTCCTGCCATGCGCAGTTATCCCGGACAGATACAATATCAAGGTAAATACCCGGAAGAATTGCGTCGGGGTCGGCGCCCTGGGGCCGGAACCAGAGTTGATTAAAATTGCCGGTTGAAGTAAAACTAAAGGTTTGTTGCATCCATAGGAATTGGCTGATTTCTCCTTCGTTGTGTGTTTTAATGACCTGGCTGTTGGCAGGGATATCCGGTAGCGCGTCAAGTGTTCCTTCACACTGTGGCACGTTTTCATACCCTCCGGCATTAGGCATATTATTTACCAGAACAAGTTTCGTTTCAGGAGATACTTGCCCTTCGCTTCTGATCAAATAATTGATCCTGTAAATCCTCCCCGCCGTAAACGCATAATTTAACAGAATACCTTCCGAATGGTATTTAATCGGATCGTTCGGGCAGTACCTCGCGTACATGTGGGCGTATTTACTTGAGCCGAACACCGGGGCCACACCAATATAATTTGACCTTGTATCCGGCGTCCCGCTTGCAGACTGCGCATAAGGTATGCAATTCAAATGGAATGCATCGTTCGGATCCGGGCAGGGGTCTTCAAAATCCCAGACACGCAAGGAATTTTGTCCAAAAGATACCATCTGGAAAGATGCCAGCAGCGCAATTGATAATAGTTTTTTCATGAGTTTATATTTTTAACAATCAAACATTTATTGGGAAATTAGTCATTAGAGGCTCCTGTTCATGTGCTTTGGTTTTTATACTCTTATTGATAAAAAACGGTCGTTTATAGGCACTCGTTTTCAAAGCAAATCTAAAACGTCTCATCCGGAGTATCCGCAATACAATGGATAAGAGCTATCCAGATATTGAAGATTGATTTCAGTCTTCAAATTTTTCTGTTCCAAAGTATCCGCGATTACATTCACTTTTTACATGCCATCTAATGCCAGCCCAGTTTCTGAAATATCTCCCGCTGCTTGTCAGGGTCGATCAACCCCCTTGGTGTTTCGATATTAGCCTCTTTAAGGCGCCGCTGCAGGGTGCGCAGACTGTAACCCATCGTGTCTGCCAGTTCTTTTTTATACCTGGCCTTTATTTCGTCGTAGTGGTCTGAGGGTGAGAAATTGATTTTCATAGTGAAGTGCGTTGTGTATTTCAAATATGTGCGCATTTCGTAATCACACAAAAGTTAAAAAGTACAACTGTGCACATCAGCCTGATAAGTGTGCAAAAAAATCCCCCCGCCATGCAAAAACTGCGTGGCGGGGGGAAAAACATGGGTCATTCCCGATTCTTTAACCCGCGATTTCAATCGCGGAAAATCGGAACATGCTGACATTCCAACGGTTTCAGCCGTTTTTTATAACGCCTGGTCAAGGCCAAGGCGTTGTAAAGCGTTAAAACGGTTCGGCATCCTGCGATTTGCGCATTCGTTCGGGTTAAAATTGAGGACTAAAATGCCGGGGCAGTTTCACCCGCCCCGCAGGTAAGCGATCAAAGCGCGGCGAATGTCATTGCGCAGGTCGTTTTTGTCCTTCGGGTCGGGTTTTTGAATACTGACTATATCCGGATTGGACGACTTGCCGTCTGCATCGGAAGAGGCTTTGAGAAAAGCCATATTCTGCTCGTTGCCGGTGAGCAAAAATTCGGGCAGGATAATCCGGTATATTTTTGCGTCGTCGAGCGGCTTTTCTGCTACGAGCCAGTTGTTTCCGGCGGCATCATGCCGGATATTCCGGGTTTGCAGGTATCCGCCGTTGCCTTTGTTGTTCAGGCCGGCGTCGAGGGTTTTCCGAAGCAGGGAGCCGCGCATTTCAACTTCCACGATGCCGCCGCCGAAAGGCAGCATCCGGACAATATCAATTTCGGCAAGGCTGCCGCTCAACACGTCATCCACTCGAATGCTGCCGCTGTTGACGATTGCCGCTGCCGGGTTCGTTTTGGCAACGGAGAGCATGGCGGAAGTAATCATTTCGCCGGCCTTGCACGGCGTCTGGCGCACAACGGCTTCCCGGCAATCGAGTGGCTCGGAGAGTTTGGCGACTATTTTATTCGCATCAAAACCCGACGAGACCAGGGCATCATTTTTGATCTTTTCCCATTTTGCAATAACGGCTGCAGTCTCGGGGTCGTCCGGTACAGTGCCGTTGATCCGGCGCAGTTCGGAGCGGACGGTAGCGGTCTTTGTTTTCTTGTTGTAGCGAAGCGTGTGCACATACACCGTTTTTGCGTTTGCATCCGCTTTGGCGACGGTGGTTTTGCCGATCGTATATATCTGGTTTTCATGTTCATGGCCGCCCATGATGAGGGGGATTTCGGGCAGCATGGCAGCCAGTTTTTTGTCGTTGGCCACCTCGAGGTGCGTCAGCGCCACCACCACGTCGGCTTTTGTTTTCAGTTCGGCAAAGTTTTTCCGCGCGGCATCCGCCCAGTCGGAGTATTCTACCCAGGGCTTTCTGCCGGAATTAATCAACACCCCGAAAACGCCGAGGTTCAAGGTTGTGCCGTCGGCATCTTTTATGGTAATCACCTGATTGTCAGGGCAAATGTCCGTACCTCCACCCGGCTTGTTTTTAAAGAACTGCTGCGTCCAGGTTTGTCCTTTCAGCCGGGCATTGGCGGCAAACCACGTAAAAGTGGACTCATCGAGGCGGGCCTGCAAATCTGCGAGATCATCGTAGTCAAATTCATGGTTACCGAACACGACCCAGTCGAGGCAGAGTGTGTTCAACACATCCACCATTTGGCGGCCCCGAATGCGTTTGCCTTCATATTTCAGTGTTCCGATTACGGACGGGCTGATAAAATCGCCGGCCAATACTGTGATCGTATTCGGATTTTTTGCCAGCAACTGTTTGCGGAGCGCGGCCACGCGCGCGAGCCCTCCCGTATTGTCGGAAGGCGCCGGGGAAATTTCGTACACATCGTTCATCTGAAGGAACTGGACTTCAATGACTCCGTCGTCCGATCCGCCGGAAGCTGCCTTCCTGGGAGGGTCGCAGCCGAGAAAAGTAATCGCGAGCAGTAGCGGGAGTAACTTAATTGCTTTCATGGAAGATTTTTTTTGATAGTATTGCGGGATTCGCAGGAATTTTGCGGCGAAGATACGATCCCGTTCTCTACGGGAATACGGCGTTCAAAAAACAGAAAAAATATGCCTGAATCCAATAGCACCACCACACCGAAATTACTTTGGCAGCCCGGCGACGACTCCCTGCAGAACAGCCGCCTGGCCCATTATATTCGCTGGCTGGCCCGTGAAAAGGGCCTGCATTTCGGGCACTACCACGACTTGTGGCAATGGTCGGTCGATAACATTCCGGCATTCTGGGAAAGCCAGCGGGAATATTTCAACGTGATTTCCCATTCGCCTTATATATCTGTTCTGGAGGGCTCCGGAATGCCTGATTATAAATGGTTTAATGGCGCCTCGCTCAATTATGCGGAGCATATTTTCCGGCAAAAAACGGATGCACGCCCGGCAATTCTTTTTCAAAATGAACGCCGGCCGCTCACGGAAATGAGTTGGGCCGAACTCGAACGCCAGACCGCAGCGCTTGCGGCATACTTTGAAAATTGCGGCGTGCAGCAGGGCGATCGCATCGCAGCCTACCTGCCCAATTCGCCGCATGCCATCATTGCCGTTCTGGCTGCCATGTCCATCGGGGCGATATGGTCCAGCTGTTCGCCGGATTTCGGGGCGGCCAGCGTCGCCGACCGCTTTGTACAGATTCAGCCCAAAATCCTGATCGCGATTGACGGCTACACCTACGGCGGCAAAGCCTTCGACAAGCGCGACACCGTTCGCGAACTCTGCGGGCTGCTGCCAACCGTGGAAAAGGTGATATTCATTCCCTATCTGGACGAAAACGCGAAGATAGAGGTTGAAAAAGAGACTGTTATGTGGCAAAACGCGATCGACTCCCTCCCATCGGGGGTTGGGCTGTCTTTCACGCCCCTTCCCTTCTCCCACCCGATATGGGTACTCTACTCCTCCGGGACCACCGGTGTGCCCAAAGCCATAACGCACTCGCACGGCGGCAATTTGCTCGAACATCTGAAATACCTGCATTTACACAATGACGTGCGGCCCGGCGAACGATTTTTCTGGTACTCCACCACCGGCTGGATGATGTGGAACTTTACCCTGGCAGCCCTGCTGTCGGGCGCGACCATCGTCCTGTACGACGGCAGTCCCGGCTACCCGGACCTGAATGTATTGTGGGATCTGGCCGAAAAAGCGCCGATCCACCATTTCGGCACGAGCGCGCCTTTTCTTGTGAGTTGTATGAAGGCGGGACTTTCGCCCGGGTCAAAGTTTGACCTTCGGGCACTGCGCAGCATCGGCTCGACAGGCTCCCCCCTGCCACCGGAGGCCTTCGGCTGGGTTTATGACAACATCAAGCCGGACGTCTGGCTTTCTTCCATGGCCGGAGGCACCGACGTATGTACCGCCTGGGTGGGCGGCAACCCATTGCTGCCCGT
>JAKOXM010000801.1 GCA_029781095.1 Bacteroidota bacterium | reverse complement strand
GTCCGCACCAATCGAAAACCGAATAAGTTGCTTTTAATGAAGGTGTTGCATTAACAGGCGTGAACACCGACGCCATGAGATTGTAGTCATAAATGCCGGTGTGAAATCGCCGCACGACATTCAATTTTAAAACCGGGACACGATCGGACTCCGCTTTCCCCGGATCGTCGAGTTTTACCTCCTTTTTTCCGGAAAAATCCTCGGTAACGAAAATATTGACCTGTTCTGCAGGCCGCAACTCTCCGTACCGTTCCTGCTCTACCTGATAAGTGCAAATTTCCGCTTTCCCCCGGTACCAGTAGTCATTAAAACCGGAGGACGGAATACCTGATCCGGTCAGGGGCGCCGGAACCGGCGCAGAGCCGGATGAATAGGTGCAGCGTACGGAAGAAAACCCCAAAAGGGCAAGGATGAAAGAAAGGAAAAAGCGATCCATGGCTGGTATTGTTAATGTACTAACGAATAAAGCGTCATGATATAGACTCCTGATACTTAAAACAGTTTTTCGGAAAAAAAGTCAGTCGGGCCTGCGGTACAGGTCAATCCACACACCGGCACATTCAAAACGCTTCATTAACAACCAGTTGTTTTCCAGGAACTTGTAATCGTTTTCTGAAAAATCATTGAATATGTTTGAGGCAAAAATGAATTTGTTCTGTGAAAAATCTTTCTCCGCAAAACAGCGCTTGTCTCCGTTCAGCATCAGGTTTTCTCCGGTATTGAGGTTTGGAAATGCCGATCCGACTTCCCTGTAATCGATGTTCGTGCTGTCGAGATATGCGAGGGCCCCGGCGCGCAGCCGGTGATAAGGCAAATGCGCGAGTGTCGCATCCCAGCCCATTGAAATACCGCGCGGGTAAATCCAGAAATTGCCAGATGCCAGGGCAAACACCAGGAAAAACGCCAGAACAGTACGACTCCTGCGATCAGCAACTGGCTCGCCCGATGCCAGCAATAAAAATACGACAAAGTGAAATGCCAAAAAGCCGGGCAGGAAATACCGGTGTGCCGAAATATTCTGGAACAGTACTGCAGACGGGCTCAGAAAAACGACCAGACAAATCAGCAGAGACAATAGTTTGACAAGCATGGGGCTCCGCTTCGCCCATAATTTCCTGAAGCCCCCTGCCTTGAAAATCAACCGGAACAAAACCAGCCATTCGAATACCCGCCCGAAATCAAGCCAGCGCCATCCGATGACCGCAAGGTTTTTCAAGGCCTGCAAGGCGCCGGATTTGGCGAATGCCGGCGCCCAGGGGGAGCCGGGATGATATCCGGACCAGCCCGTCACGGACTTGTGCCACCATAAAAACCAGAGCGCAAATGCAAAGCCGGGCAGAAAAGTAACGGCCTTTGAAACCACATGACGGGCATATGGCCCGGGTGAAGCCGTTTTCCGAAAAAGCATTATTTCCGGCAACAATTGCCATGTAAACAAGGCGCCGGCCGTCATCATTCCGCGCATACTCGCCATACAGAGAATGACAATCCCGGTTGCCAGCATCAGGCGTCGCGATTCGAGAACACCCAGCACGCCCATCAGGAAACCACTCAAAAGCGGGATGTCCGGGCTTGCGAGGGCATGCTGGCCGGCCACAACAGGGTCCAGCAAAACCAGCGGAAGGAGCATAAATGCCCATGGCCTGCCGCCTGTACGCAACCCGATCCGATAGAGCAGCCATATATTCAGCAGCATGAAAGGCAGCATCGCCCAGTGACTGGCTGGCAGGGTTTTGCCAAAATATGTCCAGATAGTTGCTATATAGTAGCCGAACAGGGGCGGGTGGCCGCTGTCAATCCCGGAGGGGAGGGGAGCCCAGAGAAGATTGTTCTCGTAGAAAAAATGCGCGTGTTTGGAAGCGAGTTGTACGGTATCCCAAAAAAACGGATCGGATTGCACCGACCACGTAAAGACTATAGCGCAGGCATAGAATGGAAGAAGCCGGATGTGTTCGAGCGCCATATTGAAAAATTGTGCGAAGAAACCCAATTCCGGTGTAGCGGCAAAAAGAACGGTAATATTAATGCAGTTTCGAACTGATCAGGCGCAGAAATTCGCTTCGTGTCTCTTCATTCCTGAATTCACCCGTGAATGCAGAAGTGGTAGTCACGCTGTTTTGTTTCTGAACGCCGCGCATCATCATGCAAAGATGCTGGGCTTCTATCACGACAGCCACTCCGAGCGGATGAAGCGTTTCCTGGATAATATCGCGCACTTCGATCGTAAGCCGCTCCTGGACCTGGAGCCGGCGGGCGTATACGTCGACTATCCGGGGTATCTTGCTTAAGCCGACGATATACCCGTTCGGGATGTACGCGATGTGGGCCTTTCCAAAAAATGGCAGCATATGATGTTCGCAAAGCGAATACAGTTCAATGTCTTTTACCAGAACCATTTCACTGTAATCTTCCTTGAACATCGCAGAACGAAGAATAGCCGCTGCATCCTGTTGATAGCCCTGGGTGAGAAACATCATGGATTTGGCTGCACGGTCCGGCGTCTTTACAAGGCCCTCCCTTGATGTGTCCTCGCCAATACCATCCAGGATTTTATGAAAAGCCTCATGGTACTGTTCTTTGAGTTGCTCATCGTAATGATCCGATTTTTTATAGGCCATTCTTGTTCGATTTACGGTCTTCTACTCACCGAAATACTCGGCGTAGATGGTCTCCGTTTCCCATAATTTAATGGCATGGAGCGCACACGGAAAAGAAGACAGGGCCTTCTCAAGCCGCTGCCAGATCAGGATAACAAGGTTTTCCGTAGTTGGTTGCATCCCCCGGGGAATAAAGTCCACGTCCAGATTCAGGTTGCTGTGATCAAGATGGTCTATGACTTCCTCCTTGATGATAACGCTGAGTTTTTTTACGTCGATGATGAATCCTGTAACGGGGTCAGGACTACCTTTGACCGTTACGTGCAAGGAATAATTGTGGCCGTGCCAGTTCTTGTTGGAGCATTTGCCGAATACCTCCCGGTTTTGCTCTTCTGTCCAGGCCTCTACCCAAAGTTTGTGGGCAGCGTTGAAGCGTTCAATCCTTGTAATATAAACCATTGAAAATCCCTTCTTTGTCTTTTGCGGGCGCAAAGGTAAGGTGAAAACTTGTTTCGCCTGCGATGTAGGAAAAGATGATTAACCGACACGAAACACGCGCTTAATCCTTACAGTTTCCTGTTTTATCTAAAAAAAAGAACCACCGGCCTTGTCTGCGGTTCTTTTGCAAGACATTACAAACCCTGAAATTCGCATTCACTCGGCATGAAGACCCGTCATCTCCTCGATACCATCTACCGCTTTCTGAACCGGCGGCCAGTTTACCACGGGCTGTTCTGGATGGCTTTGTTCGGCCTGCTGATGTGGACCGACTATGATAAAGGCGTGAACCCCTGGTTTGCGCTGAGTAATGAGCTGATCCAGCTCTTCTTTTACGCATTTCTGGTTTATGTCAATCTTATCTATTTGATTCCCAACTACCTGGCACGGCATGCGTTTGTCTATTTCGGGCTTGTTCTGGCGGCATGTGCAGTGGCTACGCCCATTGAAGTGCTGGTTTTTTACCTCAAATTTTACGGCCAGCCTTCTTTTCAGGCAAATCTGGTAGGTTCGCAACTCTGGGTATTTCTCGGCAATCTTTTCGTGGTGATCATCGCGACCATATTGCGCGTGATCATGGATTGGTGGCGCTATCAAAATGAAAAACAGACCCTGCTCACACAAACCATGCAATCGGAATTGCGTTTTTTGAAGAGCCAGATCAACCCCCATTTTTTATTCAACACATTAAACAACCTGTACGCTCTTACCCTTAAAAAAAGCGACAAGGCCCCCGAGATCGTCCTCAAACTGTCGGAAATCATGCGCTACATGCTTTATGAGTGCAATGAACGCCGCGTTTTACTGAGCAAGGAAATACAATATATTCACAACTACCTTGACCTTGAACGACTTCGACAGCCGAAGGAAGCCGATATCCGTTTCATAACCAGCGGCAATATCAGCGATCAAATGGTTGCGCCGCTGCTTTTCGTGCCTTTTCTGGAAAACAGCTTTAAGCATGGTCTTAACCATCATGTGCAGGGCGGCGGCTTTGTTCGGCTGAATCTGAACGTATCCGGCGAAGATCTCGAATTTTCCATCGAAAACAGCAAGGCTGAGCGCCTGCCACGACAGGAACATCCCCGAAGCGGAGGCATCGGACTTGCCAACGTTCGTCAGCGCCTGGAATTGCTTTATCCTGAAAACCATACACTTACAACGCTGGACGAACCGCACCGCTATGCTGTCATCCTGCATCTGAAAATGATCTGATGCTGTCATGACTGCCGGTAAAGGCCGGTGAGCGTGATTTAATGACTGCTATTGCCGGTCGCAGAAAACGTTTTCAAAATTTAACAGGATAAAAACCTTTGACTTTCTACCCGGACAATTTACCTTAGGCCAACCTTTTTAACAAAACAAACCTGAATCCGAAAACCTTCCGCTTATGCTGAACGTACTCATAGTTGACGACGAGCCCCTGGCGCTCGACGTGCTTGAAACCTACATTGGTCAAATGCAGGAGCTCCATCTGGTCAAGCGTTGTAGCAATGCACTGGAAGCCAATGAAGCGTTGAAATCCAATGATATCGACCTGATGTTTCTCGATATCCAGATGCCCCAGCTGACCGGTATCGATTTCGTGAAAACACTCTCCAAGCCTCCTATGATCGTGTTTACGACGGCATACCCCAATTACGCGATCCAGGGCTTCGATCTTAATGCGCTCGACTACCTGCTCAAGCCGATTTCCCTCGAACGTTTCGTCAAATCCGTCAATAAAGCGGTGGAACACGCCGGACTCGCACAACGCGACGGCTCGCCGCACCCATCCAATGAAACACAGGAATTCTTTTTTGTCAAGGCGGATAAAAAGCTCGTAAAAGTGAACTTCGATGATATCATCTATATCGAGGGGTTGAAAGACTATGTCATTATCCGGCTTATGCATGGGCGTGTGATTACCCTCCAGACCATGAAAAGCCTCGAAGATCGCCTCCCGAACGGTCGGTTCAAACGCATACACCGCTCCTACATCGTTGCGATGGATAAAATCACCGCAATTGAAGGCAACATGGTGGAAGTGCAGGAAAAGGACAAGCCGAAATTGCTTCCTATTGGAAAGAATTATCGAGACGATCTGCTCGAAATGATTGAAAAAAACAGGCTTTAGATGCCATGCTGATCCTGATTGCAGGACTCCCCGGAACAGGAAAGACGACTGTTGCTAAAGCCTTTTCCCAAAAATATGGCGCTATCCACCTCAATTCCGACTCCGTTCGTCGTGATTTGGGCTTGTGGGGGACTTATCGTCCGTCAGACAAGGCCCGGGTGTATGCAGAATTGCTGGGCCGAACCCGGGCATCGCTGTTGCTGGGCAAGACTGTAATAGTTGACAGTACTTTTTTCCGGCGCGATTTGCGTCGCCCCTTTATGGAACTCGCCGAACAACTTGGCGTAAAGGTCTGCTGGGTGCTGGCTACGGCGCCCGATGCGGTTTTACATGAAAGAGTGGCCCGCCCTCGCTCCGACAGCGAAGCCGATGAAGCTGTTCTCGAGAAAATACAGCCCCTGTTCGAGCCGCTCGAGCCGCCTTTTCTTGCGCTCGAAACTTCAGCAGCCACGCCGGAAGCGCTTGCCGACATGATCAACGCTTACCTCGAACATGGATGACAGACAGGTTTCCGATATTTTCGAACGCCGGGCATTTCCGGGAACAACGGAACCTTCCAGGCTCCTGTCCACGCATATTTCCTGGGTCATACTTACGCCTGATTATGCCTTTAAAATAAAAAAACCGGTTCGTTTCAGTTTCCTCGATTTCAGCACGCGCGAGTTGCGTGCGCATTTTTGTCGTGAAGAATTTCGCCTGAATCGCCGTCTTGCGCCGGATACTTACCTCGGCGTGCTGCCAATAGGCTGGAAAGACGGTTTTCTTCACATCGGCTCCCGCAGCCGGCCCGCAGAAGATTACGCCGTGTGGATGCGGCGCGAAGACAACAGCCGCGAACTTGATATGCTGCTGCGAGCCGGAAACGTCGCCAGGGAAGATATAAAAAAACTGGCGCATAAACTGGCTTCATTCCATCAAAAACATCGCCTGAAGAGATTTGCCATCAATGCAGAAGAACTCGGCGCCGATTTTGCCGACCTTTTTGCGCAGGAAGACGCGTTGTCTTCCCTGTCAGGCCCGGAAACGCACCAGGTATTTCAAACAATGCGTAGGGAACTTCCTGTTTTTATAAAAAATCACGTGCATCGCCTGCGCGCCCGCGTCCGGGAAGGCTTCCGCGTGGATGGACACGGCGATCTCCATTCGCGCAACATCTTCCTCACGGATGATCCGGTATTGTTCGATTGCATCGAGTTTAACCCGCACCTGCGGCGCCTCGATGTGCTCGATGAACTGGCCTTCCTGGCAATGGACCTCGATTACTACGAGCGCCCCGATCTGGCAGAAGCGCTTCTGTATTACTACCAGCAGGTGAATCCGTGCATACTTGTTCCCGAAGACGAAACGCTTTTTTATTTTTTCAAAGCATACCGCGCAAATGTGCGGCTGAAAGTGACATTGCTGGCGGGCGGCGATGCAACCACCGAAAAAGAAGCCGCCGGCCGGTACTGGACGTTGCTGAACAAATACTGGACGGCTCTCCGACGCGGGTAATTTACTGATTTACCCAGCTCATCATTGCTTCAGGATAGCGGGTGCCGGCCGCCACGCCCTTTGGCGCAATTGCATCGATCTCCGCCAATTCCGCCTGCGTAAAATGCACGTCGAGTGCTCCGGCATTTTCTTCAAGGTATTTGATTTTTTTTGTGCCGGGGATAGGGAAAATATAATCGCCCTGTGCCATAACCCAGGCAAGCGCCAGTTGCGAGGGACTGCATGACTTGCGAGCAGCTATATCCTCGATTTTGCGGACCAATTGAAGGTTTTTTTCGAAATTCTCACCCTGAAAACGGGGTGAGTTCCGTCGGTAATCGTTGGCAGCCAGATCTTCGAATTTTTTAATCTGTCCGGTCAGAAAGCCACGCCCCAGCGGGCTGTATGGCACGAAAGCGATTCCCAATTCCTGACAGACAGTCAAAACGGCATCTTCCGGTTCGCGGCTCCACAAAGAGTATTCGCTTTGTACCGCAGTGACCGGAAAAACCGCATGTGCCCGTCGCAACACATCAGCAGACACTTCGGATAATCCGATGCCGCGAACCTTGCCCTGCTTCACGAGTTTGCCCATCGCCTCGACCGTTACCTCAACAGGCGTATCCGGGTCGACACGGTGCAAATAATAGAGATCTATTACATCCGTATTCAGGCGTTTCAGGCTGCCTTCGCAGGAGGATTGCACGTATTCCGGCTTGCCGCTGCGGCCCCGGGCTCCCGGATTGGATGTATCCCGTACGATACCGAATTTGGTGGCGATCGTTGCCTGGCTGCGTTTGCCGGCGAGCGCCTTGCCAAGAAGTTCTTCATTGATGTAGGGTCCGTACATGTCTGCCGTATCAAAAAATGTGACGCCAAGTTCCAGTGCCCGGTGTATGACGGCAACGGATTCTGTATCGTTGCGTTCACCGTAAAATTCGCTCATGCCCATGCAGCCGAGGCCGAGGGCCGACGTTTTGATTCCCTGTGAGCCTAAATTTCTGATTGGTATCATTTTACGAAGTTATTTATTGCAGTATATGAGAAATATTGCGCAGGATGACATTGGGCCAGCACGCACAAGTCAAACAGTCGTTGTTGGATAGTGTTTAATGGAGACCGAGCAGATCGTATGAACGTTTCCAAAGCAGTGCACCGGCTGCCTCATCGTAACACTTGGGGTCCATCTGTTTTTCGTTGAACATATGCAGGTAATAGTTCGTCTTTCCCTCTACTTCTGCCGAGGCACAGAGATAGGCAACCGGCCTGGCTGCAACAGCGGGCGAGCGAAAGAAAATACGAAAAATAACTTTCATAAAACCAAGAAGCAGGGGTGGGGCGTCACGTGCGATATTGGAATTAACAGGCCCCGGGCACATGACGTTGACCGAAACATCGGGCGAACCGTCGCTTCGGGTAAGGCGCCGGGCCAGTTCCGTCGCATAGGTATTGAGCATCAGTTTGTAGTAACTGTAATTACTCATTGCCTTGTTGATGCCGTAATCGAAATAGGTGCCGAATTCTTCCCAGTCTATTGCGGAAGCGCCTTGATGGGAATCGGATGAAATGAACAGTATCCGCGGCAAAGGACCATTCCGGACGCCGTTTCCGGCGAAACGATCATTGGGAATGACGCCCGATCGCAGCAACAGATCATACAAAAGCACTTTTGACAGGTAGTTTACCTGAAAAATTTCGTCAAAACCGTCCACTGTGCGTCGCCCCCTTGAGGGAGCTACACCCGCGTTGGACACGATTACATCCAGACGAATGCCGTCGTTTTGAAGGCCGGCACAAAAAGCCCGGACCGATGCAAAATCACTCAGATCGATCCGGCGCATCTCCACGAGGTCGGATCCGCTGAGTTTTTTCACTTCTTCTCCTTTTTCAGGGATGCCGCCACGGCAGGCCATAATAACATGCGCTCCCCGTCGCGCCAGTTCTACCGCGATGCCGAAGCCCAAACCTGAATTTGCCCCGGTAACAAGACACACTTTTCCGTCGAGACGGTCCTTCTCGCTCAGATGGTCTGCCAGATCTTGTTTCCGGAACAGGTCCTTAATGCCGGTAAGCGTTGCTTCAACCGGGTTTTTAAATCTGCCCTGGGACATTTGCCTGAAAATGTAAGGATAACACTATCAATTTCTAAATTATTATTTGGAATAATAATATCGGATTTCAGACACTACTTTCCACTTTTTCAAATCATCCATATACGTGGAGAGCAGCTCGTGGTCTGTGTTCCCGTCGTTCTTGCGCCTGAATGTTTCCAGTTTGTTTTTGAAAGAAGTATTGGGCTTGTAGGATTCAGTAACAACCCATTCCGAGTTGTTTTTTCCGTCGGCACCTTTCGAGATCGATTTGAGTGGCGACCACTCATTTGAGGGGCCGTTCCACTTGAAACGCTCTTCAAGCGTCAGCTTGCCGTGCGTGTCGAAAGTGCGCCTCAGCTTTCGCACCGATGCAAATTGATTTGCGTCGACGGCAACATCTTCCTGGCGAGCCGTTTCGTTGTGTTGTTTGTCAAATTTTGACTCCACCTTACCCAACAGTATCCATTTGCCGTCTTTTGCCAGAAACTGTTTTGTAAGGGTGTTGTCGCCCGCGGCATCCGGTTGATATTCCTCCCGGATTCCGATAACCTGCGCCCCATATTCATATCGATAGGTTTCGGTAGCCACTTCCCGGCCTTGCGCATCGAAGAAGGAACTGAGCCGGTATGCAGGCGTCCATTGTTGCAGTTGATCATCCCAATGGCTTGAAAGTACCGAATCGCAACGGCTGCCTGATGCGTCATGCCAATACAAATTCAACTTGTCGAGCGGTTGCATCGTTCCGCCGACGGGGTCCGGTTCCTCTACGAGCACTTCAACAACCTGGTTTTGTGCGTTGCTGGTAATATGTGTGCGTTTTTCCAGAACCCATTGACCATAGTTGACAAATTCGGACTCTATGGTTACCTTGGCTGACGGATATTCGAATGTGGTTTTGTTAAGGGGGAAAAATTTGCTGCTGTTAAAACTGGTGAACTTCACCGTGGAATCGAGCCGGACGGGAACGGAGCTTCCGGAAGCGGCATTTTTCCACCACGATGATTTTTTCAGGTCATCGCGCAGATTTTGGGGCAGACGTGTCAAATCTTTCCATATTCTTTCCGTGGCAGGCTGGCCGGTTTGTGCATTGGCGTCCGCCTGCAGGCAGGTAAAGAACAACGTCAAAATAAAAAAACATAATGCTTTCATTGTCGAATTCTAAATTGTTTACGGTTCGGGACCAAGGTAGGAAATGCTTCTTTTTGTGACACTAAAAAAATCCGTTGCCCTTTGCCATAACACTAAAAATCGTGACACGCGGGCAGGCATAAGACATCTCTTTCCAAAGCAATTTTGAACAATTCTTGCAAGCGTGGATTTATGAATACTGGATGCCTTAAAACGGCGTTATCCAGACTGTTCACCCAAATTTAAACTTTCATCCTGAATGGCAGAAAAACAATACGATTATGGCATGATCGGTCTTGGCACCATGGGCCGCAACCTTGTACTTAATATGGGTGATCACGGTTTTTCCGTGGCTGGTTTTGACAAGGACGCCTCAAAAGTGCAGGCGATGAATCAGGAAGCGGAACACCGCAGTATTCAGGGATTTAACACGTCTGCCGAATTCCTCTCGGCATTGAAGACACCCCGCGTAATACTGATGCTCGTGCCGGCCGGCCCGATCGTGGATTCGGTCATCGGCGACCTGAAGCCTTTGCTGTCGGCCGGCGATCTGCTGGTGGACTGCGGCAACTCGCATTTTACCGATACCGACCGGCGCAGCGAGCAACTGGAAAAAGAAGGCCTGCATTTTATGGGTATTGGTGTGTCCGGAGGTGAATCCGGAGCCCGATACGGACCCAGCATCATGCCCGGAGGCACCCGCGAGGTGTACGGGCGGGTTGCTCCGATGCTCGAAGCAGTGGCCGCCAAAGTGAATGGCGAGCCCTGCGTATCCTGGCTTGGGCCGAAATCGGCCGGCCACTACGTCAAAATGGTGCATAACGGCATCGAATACGGGCTTATGCAGCTCATTTCCGAAAGTTACCATCTGCTGAAAGAAACAGGCGGCCTCAACAATGACGAGTTGCACACTTTGTTCACGCGATGGAATGCCGGCGCTTTGCAGTCGTTTCTGATTGGCATCACGGCGGATATATTCGCGCAGCAGGACGAGCTGACCGGCAACCGGCTGCTGGATATGATTCGCGCCAGCGCACGCCAGAAAGGCACCGGCATGTGGACTTCACAGGATGCATTCAGCCTTCATGTTCCTATCCCGACTATCGATATGGCTGTCGCCCAGCGCGATTTGTCGGCGATGGCTGAGGAGCGTAGCGCCGCGCGGAAATTATATCCTGAAAACCGCTACGCAGGCGCTGTTGACAAGCCATTATTCGTCAATCAGGTGGAACAGGCACTGCATTTTTCCATGCTTGTTACCTACGCGCAGGGAATGTCTTTACTGGGTCATGCATCGTCCGCATATAAGTATGAACTCGACCTTGCCAGGGTAGCCGGATTATGGCGGGGCGGTTGCATCATTCGCGCGGCCTTGCTGGAGGATATTCGCGTGGCATTTACACGGAATCCGGCCTTGTCCAGCCTGTTGCTTGACGAATCGTTTGCAACGACTTTAACCGGCCTTTTGAATGGAATGCGCCAGACGGTGACGACAGCCGTAGCAGCAGGCATACCGGTGCCGGCCATGATGGCTTGCCTTGCTTATTATGAATCTTTCTGTCGCGAATGGTTGCCGGCAAACCTGATCCAGGCACAACGCGACTATTTCGGCGCCCATACCTATGAACGAACGGACCGGGAAGGTGTCTTTCACACGCACTGGTTGAGTGAGTAAACAAAAAACAAATCACTATTTATGGAATCTGTAAAAAAAGCCGATCCCGCCATCATTGTCATTTTTGGCGCTACGGGCGATCTTGCATGGCGTAAACTGATGCCCGCCATATATAATCTTTATCTGGACAAGTGGATGCCTGAAAAATTTACGGTCATTGGCGTGGGAAGGGCTGAAATGGATAACGATGCCTTTTGCGGGCACTTGCAGGGAGGTATTGATCAGTTTTCCAGGCGGGGCAAGACACAGCCTGACGAATGGAAGAATTTCGCCCCATCACTCCGGTATTTGAAGATGGACTATAAGGACGATGCTTCATTCAGTGCCCTGAATGATGAAATGACAAAAATCGAGTCGGAATGGGGCGTTCCGACCAACAGGCTTTTTTACCTGTCTATCCCGCCGCAGTCCATTGAAGCCATTACTACGAAAATCGGTACGAACGGCCTGGCGCCGGACAAAAACAGGGGGCGCCTTGTCATCGAAAAGCCTTTTGGCCACGATCTTGAAAGCGCGCGACAAATCAATAATTCCCTGCTTAAATACTTTGACGAGTGCCAGATTTACAGAATTGACCATTACCTCGGAAAAGAAACCGTCCAGAATATTCTCGCTTTTCGCTTTGCCAACGCCCTCTTCGAACCCTTATGGAATCGAAATTATATCGATCATGTGCAGGTCACCGTTTCCGAAAAACTGGGTGTCGAGGATCGCGGAGAATACTACGACCATGCCGGCGCCATGCGCGATATGATACAGAACCACCTGTTGCAACTGCTCTGCCTGATCGCCATGGAACCGCCGGTTTCGTTCAATGCCGACGAAGTGAGAAACAAAAAAGTGGACGTGCTGCACGCCTTGCGAACGTTCAAGCGCGAAGATGTACATAATAATGCCGTAAGAGGTCAATATGGCGGAGGCTGGGTGCAAGGCGAACAAGTAAAAGGATACCGGCAGGAACACGGCGTGGACCCGAAGTCCAACACGGAAACCTTTGCGGCGATCAAGTTTTTTATCGACAACTGGCGCTGGCAGGGCGTTCCTTTTTATATGCGTACCGGAAAACGAATGTCTGAAACGTCATCGCTGATTACAATTCAGTTTCGGCCGGTACCGCACCATTCATTTCCTACGGAAGCTGCTGAAAACTGGCAGCAGAACAAGCTGATTATGAATATTCAGCCTGAAATGGGTATCCGGCTGCGGTTCCAGGCCAAACGGCCGGGCCTGAAGATGCAGATCAGCCCCGTCGATATGGAATTCGACTACAAGGAATCGTATCCGACGGGCACTCCGGAAGCGTATGAGACTTTATTGCTTGATGTCATGCTCGGAGACGCCACACTTTTTATGCGCGCCGACCAGGTAGAGGCAGCCTGGGAAATCCTTATGCCGATACTGGAAAAATGGGAGTCCAACCCTTCGGTCGCTTTCCCCAACTACGCCTCGGGCATGCAGGGTCCTGAAGAAGCGGAAGCGCTGATCGCAAAAGATGGTCATACCTGGTTTGCCATGCCGCTTAATAACCATTGAATATGATGCATTTGCAAAAATTTTCGACCCCGGATGCCCTGAGCGCGGCCGCCTCCTCCTTTATCCTCGATATTGCCGCAAAAGCAGTTCTGGAAAGAGGGCGCTTCACATGGTCGCTTTCGGGGGGACGCACCCCCGAAAGGATGTTTGCAATGTTGGCAGAACCGCCATACCGGGATAAAATGCCATGGAGTCAAACACTTGTCTTTTGGGGCGACGAACGCTGCGTGCCATACGATGACCCGCGCAATAATGCATTGATGGCCCGCAAGGCACTCCTCGACAAAGTCGATATCCCGAAATCCAATATTTACCCGGTACCGGCAGAGCTGGCACCGCAAGAAGCAGCCCGCCAATACGAACAGACGCTGCAGGATGTTTTTGGCCCGGAATTGCCCCGTTTTGATCTGATCATGCTGGGTATGGGTACAGACGGGCATACTGCCTCCCTGTTTCCCGGTACGGCGGCACTTGGCGAACGCAACCGATGGGTTTGCGAGAACTTCGTCGGGAGCCAGGAGATGTACCGTATCACTTTTACCTTTCCGCTCCTGAATCAGGCCCGGCAAATCCTGTTCCTGGTAACGGGTACGGACAAGGCAGATGTTTTAAAATCGATCTGGAACGATGATGCAGCAGCAAAAAATTATCCCGCACGGCTGGTCAGACCGGCGCACGGCGATGTAAACTGGTATGTGGATGAGGACGCGGCAGTCTTACTTCAAAATGAAAACAACCACTAACCCTGCCATCATGAATTTATTTAAAAGTACGATTTTCTTATGCTTTACGCCGTTTATGATGATGGCGCAAGCTGCGTTACCCGTTCCGCGCAATATTCAGGCTGCTTTTGAAAAAGGCACCCGGAGTACCGAAGGCGTACCGGGGAAAAATTATTGGCAGAACAGCGCGACATACTCGCTCGGGATCAAATTTAACCCCTCGACCAGACTTGTTTCCGGCCAGGACGATATTGTTTATACAAATAACAGCCCGGACACCCTGCGGGAAATCGTATTCAAATTGTATCCCAATCTCTATCAAAAAGGCGCCCAGCGCCTGATGTCCGTTGAACCGAACGACGCTACTGACGGCGTTTCCATTTCTTCGGTTTCGGTGAACGGCATATCATCGACGGAACAGGAACGACGAATAAGCGGCACGAACATGTCGCTGCGTATTCATCCGTTACTTCCGCATGAATCCGCGCGATTTAGTATCAGTTACACATATACGCTTAACAAACGATCGCACATACGAACCGGAGAAATAGAAGACGGCGCCTATTTTCTCGCCTATTTTTTTCCCAGAATTGCAGTGTATGACGATATAGACGGCTGGAACCGGAATCCTTACCTCGGTACACAGGAATTCTACAACGATTTCTGCGATTTCAGAATGGCTGTCACTGTACCAAAAGACTACGTCGTTTGGGCGACCGGCGACCTGCTCAACTGCAATGAAGTACTGTCTCCTGTTTGCTGCGATCGCTTGTCGAAGGCGGAACAACAAGATGAGATTGCTGCCATTATCGATAGCATGGATTTAAGAGCCGGTCATATTACATCCCAGAACCCTGAAAACACTTTTCGTTTTTCAGCCAGCAATGTCACGGACGTTGTTGGTGCGATCAGCAACCACTATATGTGGAAATCCACCAGTCTCGTTGTCGACAAAAATTCCGGGCGCCGCACGCGCGTGGACGCCGTTTTCAACCCGGAGCATAAAGATTATTTCGAGGTCATC
>JAKOXM010000720.1 GCA_029781095.1 Bacteroidota bacterium | reverse complement strand
CGTCGTGTTTACGAGTTACATCAAAGGTAATATCTTCAAAGACCTCAACGCCAACTGCCAGCAGGATGGCGGCGAGTCGGGACTCGAAGATTTTATCGTCAGTGTCGTGAGCCCCAACTTCTCGCGTTATGCGGTAGCCAATAAAGACGGCGATTTTCGTCTCGCGGTCGATACAGGCCACTATGCTGTGAAGTTGTTCCCTCCGAATGAATACTGGCAGGCCTGCAGTGCCGTGACCAATGTGAATGTTCCGAATTTCTACGATACGGTAGAGACGACGATTCCGGTACGCGCCTTGTATACCTGTCCCCGCAACGAGGTGGATGTTGCAACGGCGATACTGCGTCGCTGTGCAGACAACGTTTACACGATCCGGTATTGCAATTCCGGCTCCGAACCTTCCGTAAATACCCGGGTTGAAGTGGCCTTCGATCCTGCGCTGAGCGTAACCGGAAGCTCCATTTTTGGAACTGAAAACCCGGTCGGTAGCAATAATTATGTATACAATGTCGGCACAATCAACCCGGGAGAATGCAAAACCTTTACGGTAACGGCATTCCTGGATTGCGCCACGGTTACCGGGCAGACATTTTGTGCTACGGCGCATATATACCCTGATTCACTGTGCAACCCGGGTACAAACTGGGACGGCTCCATCATTGGCGCAAGGGCCAAGTGCGACGGCGATTCCGTGCGCATGTATCTCCGCAACAAGACACAGAACCCCATGATCAAGGATCTGGGATATGTAATTGCAGATGATTTGGTGATGCTTACTGCGCCGGGCGACCCCAATTTCCGGTTCCAGCTTTCAGCAGGGCAGGATACCAATGTATGGAGTCACACTGCCGACAACCATACGTACCGCATCATTGCCGAACAAAGTCCCGGTTACCCGGGTGCCGGCTACCCGACGGCGGCCATAGAAGGATGTAAAACCGATACGAGCACTAATCCAATTTCGCTCGGCTTTTATACAATGTTCCCGGAGGACGACGCCGACGCTTTTGTCGAGTCCGACTGTCAGGAGAGTTACGAAACCGATTACGAACCGATTCACCTTAAAAGAGGTCATCCCAAAGGCTATGACGTGGCCCACTACGTCAGTCCGGAAACCGATTTGGACTATTTAATCTATTTCCGCAACACCGGAACCGATACCGTTCACGAGGTCATTATCCGCGACACCCTGTCGCCGGCGCTTGACCCCACGACGGTGCACCCCGGTGCTGCGAGCCATGCCTACGACTTTGAAGTATATGGTCAGGGCATTGTGCAATTTACACTCCCCAACGTTAATCTCGCGCCGGGTAGCAGCGCAAGCGAGGGTTTTGTCAAGTTCCGCGTTTCTCAAAAACCGAATGTAGAATGCGAGACAAAAATCCTCAACAGCGCTGCTACTTACTTTGATTTTAATACCCCCGTCATTACCAACCAGACATATCACACCATCTGTAACCAGGATTCATTCCTGGTTGTACAGACAAAACAAATTCACCTCCCGGGCGCCGACGTTCTGATTTATCCCAATCCGTTCGATCAGGTGGTCACATTCGAGGTGAAGGGCGTACAGGCGCATACCTATGGTTTGCACCTGTACGACGCCCAGGGCCGATTACTTTCTAATTCTTTTTTTAATCATCCCACCTACCGATTGTTTCGACATCAACTCCCGGCTGGAGTAATCTTCTACCGGCTTACCGCAGATGGTAAGCCGGTAGCCACCGGGAAGCTAATCGCACAGTGAGGAAAGATCCAGAAAGAGGCCATCCCGACCAGGATTACATTCATGAAACATAACCGAAGGCCGCGCAGCAAATGAGCAGCGCGGCCTTTTTTTGCTGCCTCCGGAAAAAGGCAGTTATTTTTTCTCCCCGTACGCCAGATCCCCCGCATCGCCCAGACCGGGCACGATGTATGACTTGGCCGTGAGTTCGTCGTCGATGGCGCCGGCCCAGATATGGGCAAGGGGATGGCGCCGGCGAACGGCGTCCAGCCCGGCCGTACTGGAAATGACCGCTGCGACGTGAACAGTTGCCGGGGTGCCAAAACGCATAAGTTCCTGCAAGGCTATATTCACCGACGCTCCGGTTGCCAGCATGGGGTCGCAGAGAATGATGGTGCAATCGTCGAGATTGGGTGTGCTGACGTAATCCAGCTGGATATCGAAGGACCCGTCCTTGTGATGACGCCTGTAAGCAAAAATAAACGCATTGTCCGCCTGATCGAAATAATTGAGCATCCCCTGGTGAAAGGGAAGCCCGGCCCGCAGGATCGTGCCCAGAACCAGGCGTTTCGACGGCAGCATCGCCGAAGCGACTCCCATCGGTGTTTCTATCTCAAATAATTCATAATCAAGGGTTTTAGAGATTTCATAAGCCAG
>JAKOXM010000799.1 GCA_029781095.1 Bacteroidota bacterium | reverse complement strand
ATTTTTTGGCAAATAAAATGTTTTGAATTTAAAAACATTTTATTTGAAACGGTATCTTAGCCCCGAACTATCTACCTTCGCTCCTGAATAATCGCATTACCTGGCTGTCGTCTCCGCCAACTGCCACTGACTACTCGCTTATGTCCAGCTATCTCGACGAACTTAACGACGTGCAACGCGCCGCGGTAACCACCACGGAAGGTCCGGTGCTGGTAATCGCCGGCCCGGGCTCCGGGAAAACGCGGGTATTGACCTATCGCATCGCGCATCTTTTGCAGCAAGGCGTGGCGCCCTGGGAGATACTGACCCTCACGTTCACCAACAAGGCTGCGCGCGAGATGAAGGAACGGATTGAAAATGTTGTCGGAGCGCGCGCGCAGAGCCTGTGGGCAGGCACGTTTCACTCGATTTTTGCCCGCATTTTACGGACGGAAGCCTCGAAACTGGGCTTCCCTTCATCCTTTTCCATTTATGATACGGACGACACGACGAGCGTACTGCGGGCCATTATCAAGGAAATGAGCCTCGATACGAACGTGTACAACGCATCTGCTATCCGCTCGCGGATATCGCTGGCCAAAAGCAACCTGATCAGCCCGAAGGCATACCGTGAAAACGCCGACATGATGCAGCAGGATCGCGCCGCCAAACGCCCCTACATCGTTGATATTTATGAAAAATACGTCGCGCGCTGCCAGCGCTCGGGAGCGATGGATTTTGATGACCTGCTGTTTCAGTTGTACAGGCTGTTTCGTGACAATCCCGACCAGGTTCTGGAAAAATATCAGAAAAAATTCCGCTATATCCACGTCGACGAATTTCAGGATACCAATTTCCTGCAATACGCCATATTGAGGCGCCTGGTAAAATACCCGGGCAGCCCGGAGAATGTATTTGTCGTAGGCGACGACGCACAGAGCATTTATGCTTTTCGCGGCGCCACCATCGACAATATTCTCGATTTTGAAAAGGATTATCCGCTGCTAAAAACATTCAAACTCGAACAGAATTACCGCAGCACGCACCACATCGTATCGGCCGCCAATGAGGTCATATCCTTCAACCGGCGCCAGCTGAACAAAACCATCTGGACCGATAAAGTGGACCGGCACAAGATCAAACTCCTGCGCTGCGTGACCGACGACGAGGAAGGCCGGCGCGTCGCCGACCTGATCCTGGAGCAGAAGCATCGCTACCACCTCCCCAACCACGATATTGCCATTCTGTACCGGACCAACGCGCAAAGCCGCAAATTCGAAGAACACCTGCGGCGGCTTAACCTGCCTTACCGGGTATTCGGCGGCACCTCGTTCTATCAGCGCAAGGAAGTCAAGGATTTTGTCGGATACCTTCGCCTCGCGGTCAACCCCCTCGACGAAGAGGCCCTGCGCCGGGTAATCAATTTCCCCACCCGCGGCATCAGCGACGCCACAGTTGACAAACTCAGTGCCGTGGCCGGTGCTTCCAATATTGCAATGTGGGAAGCCATGCTCAGCCCGCAACTCGACGTGACCGACCGGGCCCGCAAATCGCTGGCAACCTTCCGCCATATGGTAGAAGACTGGCAGAAACGCGTTGCATCCGAACCGGCTTCCCGGCTGGCTGCCGAGATTCTACGCAAGTCGGGCCTGTTCGACGCGCTCAAAGGCGATACCAGTCCGGAAGGTATCAGCCGGCTTGAAAACGTAAACGCAGTACTCGACGCCATTTCCGAATTCGCCGACTCGCCCGGTTTGCCCGCCGAAGCCCCGGCACCGGCGGGTGTTGCCGAGCCCGGGATATTTCCGCAGGCGGGCGCCGCCGTTTCCGACCGTTCTCTTTCTGCCTATCTGCAAACCATTACCCTGCTCACCGATGCCGATGAAAAGAATGACGGCAACGACCATATCACCCTGATGAGCGTGCATTCTGCAAAAGGACTGGAATACAAAAGCGTTTTTGTGACGGGCCTGGAAGAAAACCTGTTTCCTTCTTTCATGTCCATGGAAGACCCCAACGGGCTGGACGAAGAGCGCCGGCTGTTTTATGTGGCCATTACGCGTGCAAAAGAGTTTTTGACCATCAGTTTTTCCAAAAGCAGATACCGCTTCGGAAGTTTGCGCGAATCCAATCCCTCGCGATTTCTGGACGAAATTGGCGGCCAGCACTACGAACTGCTGGGTGGCATTGGCTCCGGGCGTGGCCCTGCTGCTGCGCAAAACCAGCAACAACCGGTTACGCAACCCCGTGCCGGTGTGAGCGGCAATTTTGCCAACCCGCGGATGCGGGCCGTCACGAGGCCCGCGGCGCCCATAGCCATTCCCGCAGGTTTTAAAGTGTCGCCAGTCGAGGACATTGTGCCGGGCGTGACGGTGCTGCACCTCAAATTCGGCGAAGGGAAAGTGACCTCGGTTGAGGGCCCCAAAGACAATAAAGTAGCCACTATCCAATTTAAAAATGATGATATGCCCGAACGCCGGATCGTGCTGAAATTTGCCAAATTGCAGGTGATGTGAGTTCTGGTTGGCCTGTGAAGTCAAATTTCCCGCAGATTTCGCAGATGCCGCAGATTTTTGATTTGCGTGTCGGAGTTTTCTGCGAAAATCTGCGCAATCTGCGGGCGACATAACCGGCGAGAAAGTGGGCTGTCATACAGAGGTTTGATTTTCCCGCAGATTTCGCAGATGACGCAGATTTTGATTTGTATTTTCGGAATCTTTTGCGAAAATCTGCGCAATCTGCGGGCGACATAATCGGGAGAAAGCGGCTGTCGTACAGGGGTTTGATTTTCCCGCAGATCTCGCGGATGCCGCAGATTTTTGATTTGTATTTTCGGAATCTTCTGCGAAAATCTGCGCAATCTGCGGGCGACATAATCGGGAGAAAGCGGCTGTCGTACAGAGGTTTAATTTTCCCGCAGATTTCGCAGATGACGCAGATTTTGATTTGTATTTTCGGAATCTTCTGCGAAAATCTGCACAATCTGCGGGAGATATAATTTTGCCCGCGCGGATGACGCACATTTTTGATTTGTATTTTCGGAGTTTTCTGCGAAAATCTGCGCAATCTGCGGGAGACATATTTTTACCCGCGCAGATTTCAAAACCGACTTACGATTCCACCACATCAACCGGCCAAAAACATTCGAATATGCGCTTGTTTTTTTTATTACTTCTTTTCTGCGGATCATCGATCCTGCGTGCTCAAACGCCGGAGATTATCCTCTCCAAAGGGCTGGTTATCAGCCAGTCCTGTACGGTTAAATCCGACAAATACGCCCTGGCGGGCGAACCGTCCGATGTTTTTGCACTGCCTGTCGACCTCGCTTCGGTTGCGCCTGTGATACTGATATCCGGAGAAAACATTACC
>JAKOXM010000709.1 GCA_029781095.1 Bacteroidota bacterium | reverse complement strand
TTCGGGGCATTCCTGTCAAAACAAACGTTTCAAGTATTCAACATCTCGTTCCATCATGTCAAAAAAACATTATTTCGACCCGGAAGACCTCAAAAAGTTCGGCAATATCGGGGAGTGGCAGAAACCCATGGCCGATAAATTTTTTTCCTGGTACGGCGAAGTATTCAAGGAGGGCGCCCTGACGGTGCGCGAAAAAGCGCTGATCGCTTTGGCGGTCGCCCATACCGTTCAGTGTCCGTACTGCATTGATGCCTACACCTCCGATTGCCTGGGCAAAGGCGCCGACGAAGAGCAAATGATGGAAGCCGTACACGTCGCTGCCGCCATTCGCGCAGGCTCCAGCCTCGTTTTTTCCACCCAAATGATGAATCACGCGAAAGATATGACCATGTGAGGAATGTGCTAATGTGCTAATATGCTAATGGGGGCAATGTGCTAATATGCTAATGTGCTAATGTGGGAGGGTAAGGCATCCAATCGATCGAATTGGCAAATTAGTCGCGTTAGCACATTGCCCACATTAGCACATTAGCATATTAGCATATTAACACATTAGCACATTAGCACATTATCCCCATTAGCACATTAGCACATTACCCATGAGCATTCATCAAAGAACAAAATCCCTCGCATCGCGGCACAGCGACTTGTCCGATACCTTTTTTCAACTGAAGGTGCTGAACGGTAAAGAAATGACCGACGCCCGGTTTCCTGCTTTTTCCGACGCCATTCGGCAGGCCGGGTTTGCCGATGGTCGTATGCGACCTACCCGGATAGAGATTTTCCAGGTCAACGTAGGCAAACTCTGCAACCAGACCTGCTCCCATTGCCACGTAGATGCGGGCCCCGACCGCAAGGAAGAGAACATGTCGCGGGCGCATTTTGAAAAGTGCCTCGATATTCTCACACGCTACGATATTCCGACGGTGGACATCACCGGCGGCGCCCCGGAGATGAACCCGCATTTTCGCTGGTTCGTGGAAGAATGCCGCAAACTCGGCAAACATGTGATAGACCGCTGCAATCTCACCATCATCGTTTCGAATAAAAAATACCGCGATCTGCCGGAATGGTTTGCCGACAACCGCGTGGAAGTGGTGTCATCCCTGCCGCACTACTCCGCCCTGCGCACCGACAGCCAGCGCGGCGATGGTGTGTTCGACGATTCGATCAAGGCCTTGCAAATGCTCAATGCCGTGGGATACGGCAAAAAAGACACGGGACTGAATATCAACCTCGTGTACAACCCGACCGGCACTTTTTTGCCGGGCAACCAGGCCTCGCTCGAAGCCGAATTCAAGCGCCAGCTCAAACGCAAACACGACGTGGATTTCAACAGCCTGTACGCGATCACCAACATGCCTATCAGCCGCTACCTTGATTACTTGCTGGAGTCGGACAACTACGAAACATACATGCAAACCCTGCTCGATGCCTTCAATCCCGGCGCCGTGGCGGGCGTGATGTGTCGCAACACCATCTCGGTCAGTTGGGACGGCTACCTCTACGACTGCGATTTCAACCAGATGCTCGACCTGAAGGTGGCCGGTAAAAACCACCTTGCCGATTTTGACCTCGAAGCGCTGGAAAACCGCGACATCGTGCTGAACCAGCACTGCTATGGCTGCACGGCAGGCGCGGGCTCGAGTTGCGGCGGGCAGGTGGCGTGATACGCGAAACGCGATGTGGAACACGGATTGGACGGATCGGACACGGATTGCATTTGAAAATCCGTGTCCGATCCGTCCAATCCGTGTTCCATCATCCAAACAGGCAAGCTTGGGTTTTTATGGCATTGCCGGGCCGAAAAATCATGGCCGGTCTTGACCGATATCATCCTTTTCTAGGCGATTCGGGACCAATTTTGCAGAAAAACAGCCATGAAAAATACCATTCAACAGCACGGACCCAGCAATACCGTTTACGGCATGGGCTTTCTCGGTGCCGTCATTTATTACATTTCGCACGCTACCGGCTTCTGGATGGGTGTGCTGGGCTTACTGAAAGCGATTTTCTGGCCGGCTTGTCTTGTTTATGAGGCGCTGAAAGCGCTGGGTGCGTGACGTTTTGACCAAAATGTTTTCCGCATTAGTCAGGGGCGCTTCGTACTATACTATTGTTATTGTGTTTTAAGTAAAATTTTGCCCGATTCAGGGTGGGTTGCGGGCAGAGCCCGATGGATTGGACACGCGGGGCAGAGCCCCGGCGCGAGCGGAAAAGTCTAAAA
>JAKOXM010000798.1 GCA_029781095.1 Bacteroidota bacterium | reverse complement strand
GGATTCCCTAATCCTCGTCGTCGTATTCCTTTTCGTTTACCCCTTTTTCAAGCGGTGTTTCTTTCAACGCATCGTACAGGATATCCGGATCCCAGGTCCAGAGTCCCTGCGCATACTCGTTCCGCATCAGCGCCATGTTGTCGTCGTGAAATTTTTGCTGCAGGCGCGGAAATTTATACCTCGTCCACAGCGAAGAGTCGTCGAACTGTACGCCCGATGCAATGCTTTCGCGAAGGGCGTATATGTAGGCCAGGCTTTCAGTGCGTCTCCTCAGCCAGTCATTGATACTCAGCGCCGGGTCGCCATGCCCCGGAATCAGCCGTGTGAACCAGTTGCGGTCGTGTATGCGCGGCAGTTTTTCCAGGGTTTTTTCATATTCCACGCTGCTGTGGTAAATAAAGGGAAACTCCACGTTGCAAAGGTAATCGCCTGCTATGCAGAGACCCAATTGCCAGATTACCACCATCATACTGTCTTCCGTGTGCCCCGGCGTCAGGTAAAAAGTCATTTTCGTTTGTCCCTGCCTGTACTGAACTCCGTCGCGGTATACGAGAAAATCGCCTTCCGGGTATTCGATCGGGTAGGGGCGCTCGATGTAGTATTTTTCGTCGAACTCCAGGGCTTGTTCGAGTATTTTTTCCTTGGCCGGGTTTTCGGACATTGCCTTGGAAATGAACACTTTATCGGCTGAAAATGCGCGATAGCCCATGATGTGGTCGTAATCGGAATGTGTGAAAATCAGGCAGAGCGAACGGTCTTTGCGTATACTCTCTACGTATTGCCGTATAGCCAGAACTTCTTCGGGCAGCCACCCGGGATCGACGACCAGTATCGTGTCATCCGTCTGAACAACCGTGGAGTTGGTTTGAAAAAGGGCGCTTTGGAAAATCGTGATGTTTGGATCGCGATAAATGATCTTATTCATAGCAGGTTTGTCTTGGGCGGGTTTGGAATAATGGTGCAGAAAATGGTTTACGCTTAAAATTCTTACTTTTGCATCGCCTTCACTTTAGGCAAATGTACATAAACCCTGAACCCCTCGCCAAAAATCTGCCTGCTCCTCTATGGGAAATATAGTCGCCATCGTTGGCCGCCCGAATGTCGGGAAATCTACACTCTACAATCGCCTCGTCGGTATGCGCGAAGCCATCACCGACAACTTCTCGGGTGTAACCCGCGACCGTAAATACGGGTTTTGTGAATGGAATGGCAAACGCTTTACAGTAGTTGATACGGGAGGCTTCGTACACGCTTCCGAAGATGTTTTTGAAACGGCCATTCGCAGCCAGGTCCGCATAGCGATTGAAGAAGCCGCCGTTATTCTTTTCATGGTGGATACCCAGACGGGTATCACGGACCTCGATGAAGAGATCGCAAAAATTCTCAGGCGGGGCGACAAGCCGGTTTTTCTCGTCGTGAATAAAGTGGACAACAACAGCAGCCTGCTGGAAGCCAATGAATTCTGGGGTCTGGGTTTTGAAAATACCTTTTTTATCGCTTCCATCAGCGGCAGCGGCACAGGCGATCTGCTCGACGGGGTCGTCGAATTGATCGAGAACGAGCCGCCGCTGGAAACCGAATTGCCGAAATTTGCCATCGTCGGCCGCCCCAACGTGGGGAAATCCTCGCTGACCAATGCGCTTTTGGGCGAAGAACGCAATATCGTGACGCCGGTAGCCGGCACCACCCGCGACCCGATTCACTCGATCTACAATAAATTCGGAAAAGAGTTTATCCTGATCGACACCGCCGGTATTCGCAAAAAAACGAAGGTGGAAGAAGATCTCGAATTTTATTCCGTCATGCGCGCCATTCGCGCCGTGGAAGAAGCTGATGTATGCCTGATGGTGCTCGATGCAACGCAAGGAATTGAATCCCAGGACCTTAATATCCTTCGGCTCGCCCAAAAACGTCATAAAGGCGTCGTGATCCTGGTGAACAAATGGGACCTGGTGGTGGAAAAGCAGACAAATACGGCCCGCGACTATGAGGCCGCTATCAAAAGAAAACTGGCGCCTTTTGACGACATACCCGTTATGTTTATCTCCGCACTCGACAAGCAGCGTATTTTCCAGGCTGTCGAAACGGCCATGGAAGTGTACGAAAACCGCTCCCGCCGTATAAAAACATCGGAGCTGAATGAAATAATGAACGAGGTCATAGAGGCCACGCCCCCGCCTTCGGTACACAGCCGGTATCCGAAATTCAAGTACGTCACCCAATTGCCTACGCCTTTCCCGTCCTTCGCATTCTTTGTGAACAACCCGAATTATGTGCGTGACTCGTACATACAGTTTCTGGAAAACCAATTGCGCAAGCATTTCAACTTCAGGGGAGCACCAATGGAAATTTACATGCGCTCAAAGTAGGTGTCCGGCGTGCGGCCCGGCCCGGGAATTGCCGAACGGCGACGAATTGCCGTTTCTGATCGCAACGCCCGGACAGGCTCCGTCGTTTTTAGAGATATTTTTATCTCCGACAATTTAAACACATGAAAAAGCACATTTTCTACTTCTTTTTGCCGGTTTTGCTCTGGAGCGGGTGTAAAGACAGCCCCGAACAAATACCTGCCTACCTTGATCTTCAGCCTTTTATCGTCAATGAACCCGGTGGCGCAGCCTTTCAAAAAATCACAGACGGATGGCTTTACGTCAACAGCGAGTTTCTGGGAGCCTATACCCTGCCTGCAGTCGTACCGGTACTCGCCGAAGGTGACGCGGACATCATTGTTTTCCCGGGCGTGAAGGAAAACGGCATCGTTTCCACTCCAAATATTTACCCGTTTCTCAAACGATACGAAACCACGGCAAGCCTTTCACCGGCACTTAATACAGTTATTAAACCTGAAACGGAATACGATGCCACGGCAGAATTCCCCTGGGAAAACCGCGGAGATTTTGATAGTGGATCAACCTTGCAATTCGAAAACCGCGACAGCGACGGCGTTACCAACTATACGCTCACGACCGACGGCGCCCTGGCCGGAAAATCGCTCCTGATGAGAGTCGATACCGCCCACGCTCTTATGGAAATCGCCTCCGATAAAGTGCCTTTGCCGAGCAGCGGTGACAGGCAGGTGTGGCTGGAATTGAATTATAAAAAC
>JAKOXM010000689.1 GCA_029781095.1 Bacteroidota bacterium | reverse complement strand
CACGCCATCGCCGACAGCCTCCACCACGCCCGCATATTCCAGTCCCGGGGTGTATTCCGTTTTTGGCGCCGCTTTATACAATCCCCAACTGGCAAATACGTCCGCAAAATTGAGTCCGATGGCTTTCACTGCAACCTGTACCTCCCCGGGGCCAGGCTCCGGCAGGGCTTCTTCCCTGATTTGCATGTTGTTCAGACTACCGGATTTCAGGGCGTAACGACGTATATTCATGTGCGTTGGACTTTTGTGTTTTCAGGGAGGTTCGATTCAAGCCAATCGCCGAAATAACCGCTGATGATGGCAACTGCTGCAAAGGAAAGCGTATTCCACGCAATATCGTAGACAATAAGTTCAAGCGGCCAGGGCGTAAAAAATACCATATTGACCGAAGCGTATACAACGGATACCCGGAACCCCAGACCGGCTCCTCCAGTGAGAGCAGGTGTAAGATCTCTTTCACGCATGGCAGGCAATGCAAACCTGAACATGATCCAGGTGGCCAGCAGCAAATAGTAAAATTGGGCCAAATGCCAGTTCGGCTGGTTGCCGTATCGATATATGACCGGCCAGACCACCATATCCTTAACGATGAAATTCAGCCAGAAGGCATCGAGAAAAAACAGAGCCGCCACTGTGACGACGAGTTGGATAGCTGCATTCATGATCCGAACGTATTCTGTCAGAAATCAGCCCAATGTACGGCGGACTTCCCACTCTGCAAATAAAGTCGTTACGACAGCGGATACGACAAAGTATCCTGCCGTTATCCATACAAACCAGGCCCCGGTATTGACCCTTGCGCCAAACCAGTCGCCTCCCGACTGATAAATTGCGTACAGACCGAGGCAAGACTTGAGAATTTCAAAAAAAAGAGCGTACCGGTTTCGATCCATCAACTCTGTGTACGCAAATACGGACAAAAAGATAAAAGCGCCGTAATAAAAAACGCCCGGCGAGCCGATTTTTCCGAGAAAGGCGAAAAAATAAACGAGCAAAAAATAATTGAAAAACAGCTGCACCCAGGCCCAGGCCACAAAACCCCGCGAGGCCGGTGTATCGTATTTGTCAAAATGATATACGTCCTCGATTTTGTATACCGGATATTTTTCCTCGACATCGGCCGGGCGCCAGCCGGTAGGCATGAACCAGATGCGAATTTTATCCCACCAGTTTTGCGCGCGCCAGGCGTCTTTCAGCAGCAACCACGCGTGCATGAAGTTGATTTTAATGGGGTTCCAGGTTCGTACCGGGCGCGTAACGCCGTAAACAGGAGGCACGTCGGCCCGTTCTTCCTGAAACGTGCCGAACAGGCGATCCCACCAGTTGAACACCTGCCCGTAGTTTTTATCCATGTATTCCGGATTGATGGCATGGTGAACCCGGTGCTGCGACGGCGTTACGATCAGATACTCGACCCAGCCCAGTTTGCCGATGAGTTGTGTGTGGTACCAGTATTGTAAAAACAGGTGAATTGGCCCGATAACCGCGATTACTTTCAGCGGTACGCCCAGCAGCGCTGCCGGCAACAGGAGGATTGTAAAATAATTGACAATGGTGGAAACCGATTGGCGAAGGGCGCATGAAAGGTTAAATTCCTCGCTGCTGTGGTGAATGATATGCCGGTTCCACAAAAAGTTTATTTCATGCGACCAGCGGTGCACCCAGTACCCCTGGAAATCGACGGCAACAAAAGCGATCGCATATACCAGCCAGGTAGCCTGGATATGCACGATAGCAATTTTATCCATCAGCCAGCCGTACGACACCACGCTTACGCTCAGCCCAAGCACATCCTTCACGACATTGGTGATTCCTGAACTGAAACTGGACACACTGTCCAGCCCCCTGATTACCTTTTTCCCGAGATACCATTCAAATCCCTTTTCAATAAAAAAAAGGATAAAAAAAATCGGGACGACAAGGTTGAGGATGGCACCGTAAGCTTCCATATACGGGATGAGTTGACAACGTTTGCGAATCTGACTGCAAACTTACACAAGCGACATTGAATTATTATTTCCGAGGCAATTTGAGGTTTGTATTCCCGTAAACTTGCTTCATCTTTGCCCTCCAACAGATTGAAGCAAAATGGCCTACGAATTTAAACTTCCTTCGCTCGGCGATGGCGTGACGGGTAAAGTCCTGGAAATCCTGGTCAAGCCGGGCGACAAAGTATCAAAAGAACAGATCGTCCTGATCGTCGGTACCGACAAAGTGGACGCAGAAATGCCCGTCGATGCAGACGGCATTATCGAAGAAATACTGGTAAAAACCGGCGACGAAGTCACAGACGGCACACTCGTCCTCCGGATGAAAACCGACGGTGCGGCTCCCGCTGCATCACCGGAACCGCCTGCCGCGCCGACGATGACAGCCCCTGCAACACCGACACCGGCGGCCACTGCCGCTGCGCCGGCTCCCGAACCCGCGCCGGCAAAAACCGGCAGCAGCGAGGGTTTGCGCGTCAGCCCGCTTGCCCGCAAACGCGCCAAGGAACTGGGCGTTAATTTATCAGACATACGCCCGGCGGAAGGCGCCAGCCGCATTTCATATAAAGATGTGGTTGACTTCGTCAAAAGAAAAATTGACACGGGCGGAGGCTCTTCCGGAGCCGGTTCGGCGGGAACAGTGCGCAAACCATTGCCCAATTTTGAGAAATTCGGCGCCGTGGAACGCCAGCCCCTAAGCCGTATCGGCGTGCTGACGGCGGAAAACATGCACTACGCCTTTAACACGATCCCGCATGCCTGGATTTCCGAAAAGGCCGACATTACCCGGCTGGAACAATTGCGCCAGCAATACAAAGATACCGTGAAGGCCGCCGGCGGCAACCTGACCACGACAGCCATTGTTACCAAAGCCTTGTGTTCGGTGCTGCGCAAAATGCCGCAATTCAATGCCAGCCTCGACGATGCTACCAACGAGGTGATTTTCAAGAAATTTGTCAACATTGGTATCGCTGTCGATACCCCGCGCGGCCTTCTGGTGCCGGTCATCCGCAACTGCGACCAGAAATCGCTTACCGAGATCGCCATTGACCTTACCGATATCAGCACACGCACCCGCGACGGCAAGAACAAACCCGATGACCTCGACGGCGGCACTTTTACGCTATCCAATATCGGTGGTATCGGGGGTACGAACATGCTCTCGATCGTCAACTGGCCACAGGTAGCCATTCTGAGCATGACAGCCGCAACAATGGAGGCTCATTGGAACGGTTCGTCATTCGAGCCGCGCCTTATGATGCCCATGACCATCGGCTGGGATCACCGCGTTATCAACGGCGCCGACGCCGCGCGTTTTCTGGTCGAACTGAAGAAGATACTGGAAGAACCGTTTTTGGGGTGGTTGTAATGGGAAAGTAACGAATTTTAAACAGCGATGGGTGCGGGAATGCCGAAAAATCATGAAAAATGTCCGGCAAAACAGACATGGATGACAGGGGTATTACCGGTTATTTCGGCCCGGACACCATTACCTGGAAGTTATATCGCGAACCCCTGTTCGTGTTGGGCGGCGTGCGCGCGCTCATCCTCCAGGTTGCGCACCCTGCCGTCGCGGACGGTGTGGCTCGGTTCAGCAATTTTCAGGCTGATCCCTTCGGGCGGGGCTACCGCACTTTCGAGGCCATGGCGACGATCTATTTCGGCAACAAACAGCAGGCGGAGGCCACGGCACAGCGGCTATGGCGTATCCATTCCGGCATCCGGGGTTCCTGCCCGTCCGATCCCGGATCCCGGTCCTATTCAGCCAACGATCCCGACCTTTTGCTGTGGGTTTTAGCCACCCTGACCGACACCACAATTCGCGTTTACGAGTGGTTGCCGGTATCCGATTTGCCGCCCGACTGGCGGGAGCGGTTTTATGAGGAAAGTAAAGTCGCAGCGCTGTTGCTCGGTATTCCAAAGGAATCATATCCGGCTGATCTCCAGGAATTTAACAGGTATTTTGATCAAATGCTGGATGGCCATTTCCTTGGATCAACCGAAACTTGCAGGAAAGTAACAAGCGCTATTCTCCGTCATCCGCGCTCGCCGAAAAAACTGGCGGGCCTTCTCGCCGCAGGCTGGTTGCCGGCTCCGTTATGCGTGC
>JAKOXM010000681.1 GCA_029781095.1 Bacteroidota bacterium | reverse complement strand
GTAAGCGACCACCCGGTAGGCAGTAAAACCGAGGAATGGCCGGTGTGCCGGCCGGGTTTCTGTTGTGCTGACAGGATCGCAGGCAACAGGATCAGGGCTAACAGAAATAATTTGTATTTGGTCATCGTTGTATTTGATTAGTCCGATAATTGAACAAAAGTAGGACTGGCGCCCCGAGAGGAACCCTTCCGGCTATTATTTTTTGGTGAAATGTTCCATGCGAATAAAAAATCCTCCTTTTCCCTTCGTCGTTTTGCATGGGGACGGCTCCATTGCCTACCTTTACGCGGTTGAACCCAAATCCCTGTGGCATGGCTAAAGGCAAACGCGGACAATTAAGCATGAATTTCGACAGTGAACGTGTCTCGAAGCTATTCGGGATATTTCTGCTGTTCCTGTCCTTCTATTTTTTCATTGCTTTTGTCTCTTACCTGTTTACATGGAAGAACGATCACGATATCGTTTTTCGTTTTTCCTGGGAGATGTTCCTCGCCGACCAGCCGGTAGACAACTGGCTCGGGCGTCTCGGCGCTTTTTTATCCGACAGCATCATTTACTGGGGATTCGGCGTCGCTTCGTTCGGCATCGTTTACCTGCTTTATAAATACGGCCTTGCGCTCGTGCGTCGTATCCCCCTGAGTTATTTGAGCATCACGACACAACGAACGGTGATCCTCATGGTAATCCTCTCCGTTGTCACTTCGTTCTTTTTTCAAAAACTCGAATTTCCCTGGGGCGGTGTATTCGGACAATCGATCAGCGAATATGTGCAGAATTTTCTCGGCGTCATCGGTACGCTGGCGCTCATGATTTTTGCACTCGTCGCCACTTTCGTATGGTCCAATAATCCCAATCTGGAAGAATTCACCTGGCAAAGGGTTTGGGAGGAAACGAAACAGGCGTGGAACGACCTCCTGACCGGCAATTTCGGCAAGCGCCGCCCTGCTCCGCCGCCGCCCGTCAGCCGTGTCAAGGCCGACATACCGGTTCCCGCCGAGATCGTTGGCGCCACCGACCAGGCGGCATCCGGAGCTACCGGCAACAAATTTGAAGACGGGCAACTCACTTTCGACCTGAGCCAGCGCAGTGCGCTGTTTGCAGATGCTGCCGTCAAGCCCGAGGCTCTCAAACCGGGCGAAGCCGAGCTGGAGATCAATATCGTGCCACCCGCGCCCGTCCTGCCGGATGAAGCGGAGGCATACAAACCGCCTGTCGCTGCTGTTCAGGAAGATACGCCCAACCTGAGCGAACCGTACGACCCCACCCTCGAACTCTCTCATTACGAATACCCGCACCTGCAGTTGCTGAACGAATACGACAACCAGCACCTCGAGATCGACAGAGAAGAACTGGAGGCCAACAAAAACCAGATCCTGCAGACGCTCATGTACTTCAAGATCGAGATCGAGAAAATACGCGCCACCATCGGTCCTACGGTTACGTTGTACGAGGTAATACCCGCCAAGGGCATTCGTATTTCGAAGATCAAAAATCTGGAAGACGATATTGCGCTCAATCTTTCGGCACTCGGCATCCGCATCATCGCTCCGATACCCGGAAAGGGTACCATCGGTATCGAGGTGCCCAACAAAAAGCGCCAGACGGTGGGCATGCGCGCGGTGCTCATGGATGAGCGATTCAAACGCGCGAAAATGGAACTGCCGGTCGCGCTTGGCAAAACTATTCAGGATGAAGTATTTGTGGCGGATTTGACCAAAATGCCGCACCTGCTCATCGCCGGCGCAACCGGTCAGGGCAAGTCGGTGGGCATTAACGTCATCCTGATGTCGCTGCTTTACAAAAAACACCCTTCGCAGGTAAAGCTCATCCTGATCGATCCTAAAAAGGTTGAGCTCTTTCCTTATGCCAAGCTTGAAAATCACTTTCTGGGCTTTTTGCCCGATCAGCTGGAACCGATCGTCACGGAGACGGCCAAAGTGGTGCATACGCTCAATTCGCTGATCATCGAGATGGAAACGCGCTACGACCTGTTGAAAAAAGCAGAGGTGCGCAACATCGCCGAATACAACGACAAATTTGTTGGGCGCAGACTCAACCCCAACAAAGGGCATCGTTTTCTGCCCTATATCGTACTCATTATCGACGAGTTCGCCGACCTTATCATGACGGCCGGCAAAGAAGTGGAATTGCCGATCGGTCGCCTGGCACAGCTGTCCCGTGCCGTGGGTATTCACCTGATCATCGCCACCCAACGTCCATCGGTCAATATTATCACCGGCGTCATCAAGGCCAATTTCCCGGCACGTATCGCGTTCAAGGTGGCCTCCAAGGTCGACTCGCGGACCATCCTCGATGCCGGCGGTTCGGAGCAACTCACGGGACGCGGCGATATGCTGCTTTCCGTCGGCGGCGACATCATACGGCTGCAAAGCGCTTTTGTGGATACGCCTGAGGTAGAACGCGTTATAGAGTTTATCGCCAACCAGCAGGGCTTTGCCGAGCCTTTTTTCCTGCCCGAATTCCATCCGGACGGAGAGCCGGGAGGCCAATCAAAAGAGTTCCGTTTTTCAGAAATGGACGATATGCTGGAAGATGCAGCGCGATTGGTGGTGGAAACCCAGCACGGCTCTACGAGTATGATCCAGCGCCGCATGAAACTCGGCTACAACCGCGCCGGACGTATTATGGATCAACTCGAATCACTTGGTATTGTAGGCCCTGCCGACGGCTCCAAACCACGTGAAGTATTGTACTACAGCGTGGAAGAACTGGAGCGGTTCCTGGCTGAATTGAGGAAAAAACGCCCGGCCTGAGCGATGCGCCGTAACAAAAAAAGAATCCCCGGCGGGTGTCAGCCTGCCGGGGATTCTTTTTTTGTATAAACCTGATATTCAGCGCTTATCCAGTTTTTGTGTCGTCAGACTGTGCTTGCCGCGATCGAGAATTTGCACGAGATACATGCCTTTTACAAGATCGGCGACGTAGTATTGTTCACCTTTTACGAACTCAAATTCCTTCACTTTTTTACCTACCAAATTGAAAACGGTGATAAAACCAACGGCGTCGTTATTGTCTTTTACGGAAATGTAGTCGGTTGTGGGATTAGGGAAGACGGACAGATCGGCTAAGGATTTGTTTTGCGCCTGAAGCGCCATACTACCACCTAAAACCAAGGCGAAAACGAGTAAGAAATGTTTCATAGGCTCAACTAATAAAAGTGCCCGAAAGGGATTTAAAAAGAGTGAACAATTGGTATGAATCGATTAGTATGGTGCAAAATAGGAACTAATAACCGTGCTGCCAAATGATAGTTTCCGACATTGACAAAAATTTAACTGAAGCGGCACAATAAACGGCTGAGTTTGAAATACGTTGACATTATTTTTCCTGCCGCTCCCTCGTCGTTACCCGCCGCATATCCCTGTTCCCTTCCAGCAGATCCAGATATCGCATACGCAAAATTTCAAATGTTAAAGTTATTTGGGTGATGCTCACCGTGCATACCCGGCCGCCCCGGTTCATTACATAATCGTTTTCGGGATCGCCGACGCTGCCTGTTTTGTGGAGGGCAAGCAAATCGGCCGGAGCAGGAACGGAGTGCCGACCGGACAGCCAGTTGCGAAACAGGCTCTCGCGTCTGACCTGCATATCAGGCGGATAGAGTGTGGACGAGCACCAAAAATGCGGCGTCCCGGCATCAAGCCGCTGTATATGGCGTTTCAGCCCGTCCCAACGCAGTTCTACGGCGTCGTCGCGGTGGAAATACAGAAAAGTAAAAGGCTCGATACCTTCGAGATCGTAGTGCTGAAAAAAATCGTCCGATTTCTCCCATTGAAAAAAATCGAGCAACACCAACCCCCTGCTGCGCCGGTACGGCGGGTTATGGTGGTGTTTTACAAAAGCGCCGTTCAACAGGCAGGCGGATTTTCCACTTTTGGCCGTGACGACCCAGGCGCCGCCTGCTTTGGTATCGCGCGGAAACAGCAACACGTCATTCCCGGTTTTTTCCCGGGAGATGGCATTCGGCGATCGTGTGGGCGCTTCGTCGCGGTTGTGCGTCAGAATAAACCCGGAAGGTGTGGGTAGGTAGGTGACGGTACACATCGTTTCAGGTTTCGGGGTTTTAAGGTTACAGGGTTTCAGGGTTGCAAGGTTACCGGGATATGGAAAAATTTTGACGCTTTAAAAACCCTGAAACCTTGCAACCCCAAAACCTATTTTTCCGCGTACATGGCAAATTTAGCCAGGCCCATCCGCTGAAGAAAATGACAAAACGATACACGCAGCACGCCGAATCCGTATTTCATGCTTCTGCGGAAGTTGATGCTCGACGCTTCCTCGAAATATTTGGTCGGGCACGTAACTTCGGCAATGTCGAATCCGGCGTAAACGATCTGCGACAGCATTTCGTTGTCAAAAACGAAATCGTCGGAGTTTTGATTGAACCGTATGGCTTCCAGCACTTTGCGACTGAAGGCCCGGTAACCGGTGTGGTATTCCGAGAGCTTGTAGTGGATCAGCAGGTTCTGCGAAAGCGTAAGAAGGCGGTTGAAAAAATATTTGTAAAGCGGCATACCACCCCGCAGCGCTCCCATCCCCAGGATACGCGAGCCAAGTACGACGGGGAAAAGGTCCTCGCCGATGATATTGACCATCGAAGGAATGAGTTTCGGAGTGTACTGGTAATCCGGATGGAGCATGATCACAATATCGCCGCCAATCTCCAGTGCCTTGTTGTACAGTGATTTCTGGTTTCCGCCGTAGCCCTTGTTCTTTTCGTGAACAATAACGTGGCGAATGCCGAGTGTGCGTCCAAGTTCGGCGGTGTTGTCACGGCTGTGGTCATCGCAAAGAATCACTTCGTCTACCAGGTCGAAAGGTATCTCCCGGTACGTTTTTTCCAGTGTTTTGGCGGCGTTGTAGGCAGGAAGCACAACGACGACCTTTTGTCCTTTGTACATTCGCGGTGCTTAGTTGGTTATATCCTTCGTTTCTTCGGCAGCCTTCGCGGTTACTTCCTCTTTTGCTGCATCTTCTTTCGGCAGGTCTTCTTTCCGGGCCTCTTCGAAAATGCCTTTTTCGCGCATGAAATTGAACCACTTGATGCACTTCTTGATATCGTTGATGTGTACGCGATCGCGGTCGTATTCCGGCAGGATTTTGGAAAAATATGCCCTGAAGTCAGCGCTGGAGGCTTCGAGGCCGACCGGCGGGTTTTCGTCGAACTGGTCGAGCATTTTCTGAAAAACGTCAACGAGCGGGATCGTCCCTTCATCGGTATCCGTGTAGACGGCAACGGTAGCCAGCGGTGTTACCTGTTGCTGGCGCACAGGCACAAAGCGGGTGCGGCCTTCATTGCGGTCTTCGATCACCAGGCCGTTGGAACGGCTGGCTACAAGTTTATGTACGCCCGGGACACCCGCGACGACGAGAAATTTTTCTAAGTTCATTATCTCAGTTTGTGTTCGGTTATTGGCATCGGGGAGGCAGATAATGCGTAACCTGAAGCCAACAACCCAACCGTTTTTTAAACAGTCATGATCTCTTTTTCTTTTGCGGCAACGATTTTGTCAACCTGTTCAACAAATTTGTTGACCAGATCCTGGAGGTCGTTTTCTGTGCGCTTGCCGAGATCTTCAGGCAATCCTTCTTTCACGGCTTTTTTGACGTGCTCCAGGGCTTTGTGCCGCGCGTTGCGTACGCCGACCCTGCTTTCCTCCGCTGCATGTTTGGCTTTTTTTACCAATTCCTTGCGGCGTTCTTCCGTGAGCGGCGGCACGGCGAGGCGAATAATTTCTCCGTCGTTGGCAGGTGTGATGCCAAGGTTGGCGTTGATGAGTACGCGTTCGATTGGCCCCAGCATATTGCGTTCCCAGGGCTGAATCACGATTGTACGGGCATCGCCCACCTGAATGTTGGCTACCTGCGGAAGGGGAGTAGGGGTTCCGTAGTATTCCACAATAAGATCGGAAACAAGCGCTGTATTCGCTTTGCCGGTCCGAAGTTTGAGGAGCTCGTGTTCGAGGTGCTCGATGGCTTTTTCCATGTGGGCCTTTGCATCGCCCAGCGTTTTGCTAATGTCTTCCATATTTAAATTGGTTAGATGGTTTGAGGGGGTTACAGGGTTAGAAGGTTCCAAGGTTACAGGGTTTCAAAGTGTCAGGGTTTCAGGGTTTCAGGGTTAATACATATCCCGCATCAAACGCTGTAACCCTGTCCTCCAAACCTTCAAGATTCTAACTTTGCAACCCTGAAACCTTGCAACCCTGTAACCTTGAAACCCTGAAACCAGCCAGGTTTCTATCCTTTGCCGCCGCAAATTTCACAAGTTTTACATTTTTATGGAAAAAGCGCGGTAAAAATGTAGTTGTCCGTACCTTCCCCATGAATTTTAAGTACGATGCCTGAATTACAGGAAATAAAACGGACACTTTCGCGGATTGAAAAATTAGAGCGTGAAGTTAATCTCAAGCAATTGCAAATCAATAGCTTGCTGACGATTACGCAAGCTATTAACGAAAATGTGGCGGCAGACGGGTTGTTCAACATGTACAACTCCTTTCTCCGCTGGGAAATCGGCATCCGCAAGATGGCACTTTTTTTCAAAGAGGCCGGCAAATGGGAATGCATGAGTTCTTCCGGCATTGAAGAAAACCTGCTTGAACACGATATCAACGAGGAACTGACCCGGTTTCGCACCAAACAAGGGCTTGAGAGCAGTAATCATCCGCTTATTCGCGAGTTCGATCTTGTCATCCCCGTGATGCATAAGAACGAACCGATCGCCTATGCCTTCATCGGCGGATTCGGCGACGACGACGACGTATATAACAAGGTGCAGTTTGTAACGACGATCACCAACGTCATAGCCGTTGCCATTGAGAATAAGCGCCTGTTCAAACAACAATTGAGGCAGGAAGTGCTCAACCGGGAGGTGGAAGTGGCTGCTGAAATACAGCGCACCCTGGTGCCTTCGCAACTGCCGTCGGGCAAATACTACCAGCTTTCCAGCATTTACAAGCCGCACTTTGCCGTCGGAGGCGACTATTATGACGTAGTCGAGTTTCCGGACGGGAATATTGCTTTTTGCATCGCCGACATTACCGGAAAGGGGGTCTCCGCCGCCTTGTTGATGGCAAACTTTCAGGCAAACTTCCACGCGCTCATCACCCGGCGCCCAACCCTGGAAGAAATTGTGCATGAAATGAACGCCGCCGTTCATCGCGTAACGCAGGGCGATAAATTCATTACCCTCTTTTTGGCCAAATACAACACCAGCGACCGCAGCCTGCAATACATCAACGCAGGGCATGCTCCGCCGTTACTGCTCATGAAAGGCGAAGTGATACCCCTGAAAAACGGATGCACGGTACTCGGATGGCTGCCCGAACTTCCGTTTCTGGAGGTCGGCAACGTGTGCCTCGACGATGAAGCGCTCATTTTTTCCTACACGGATGGCCTCACGGATATCCGCAACAAATCGGACGAAGAATTCAGCGAAGAGAGGCTCATCGATTTTCTGCGCGAAAATGCACTGGCAGGGGCCAAAGAACTCAACACGAAACTGCTCGCACACATCGAAAACTTTCGCGAGCGCCAGCCCTACCCGGACGATATTACCGTACTTACGTGTAAAATTTTCAATAACAAATGATTGCCGAACCTTTCCAGATATCTGCCAACGACAAATACAGGTTCGAGGCCTTGCCGCAAGACGCACACCAACTCGATATCATTGCCGAAGGAGAGGGCCGGTTCCATTTGCTGCACAACGGCAAATCATACCACGCCGAAGTTGTGGAGGCTCATTACGCCACCCGCGAGTTTACGCTGATCATCAACGGGTCGAAATACACGCTTAAAGTGGCCGATCACTACGAGCGACTGGTGCAAAAACTCGGTCTGAATGCAGGCAGCAGCCACAAAATGAATACGGTAAAGGCGCCTATGCCCGGATTGGTGCTCAACATACTGGTAGAAAAAGGCCAATCGGTTCAAAAAGGCGACCCCCTCGTCATACTAGAGGCCATGAAAATGGAAAATGTCATCAAGGCAGCAGGGGACGGGCGCGTCAAGGCCGTTTCAATCCATAAAGGCGCCGCCGTAGACAAAGGACAACTTTTGCTGGAAATGGAGTAAAAACTTCGCAACACACGCTTCCCCGGGGGAAATTTCCCTTTTATAGGCCCCGGCAAATATTTTTTTTATAAAAATTCAATTATTTTATTATATTTTTTTTCAACAAAATGCGTGTTTAGGGTAGAAAAAAGCCTCTTAAATCGAAAGATAATAACCTGAAAAGGGTACATATTACGCTTTTTTGCCGTTTTTTCCGGCAAATTCCCAAACAAGAAACATTCAACAAATGCCGTTTTCTGTTCTTTGCACTTGTGCAGACTTGCTGCACATTTGTATCATCAATGAAAGATAACGGCGGCGATACACAAGAAAGCGGCAAAACATTGATACTTAGATTCGAAACTTTTCATGAGATTATATACGGGAAACCGCGCGGCGCAAACGAGCGCCGCGTTTTTTTTTGCCCCTACCCCAAATGTGGTCAACAAAGACGCCCGAACCGCCCGGTTAGAAGGCCAGCCCGATATTCACATAGGTACTCACTTTTTCAGACTGGTCCGAATGCATCGCGCTAACCTCAATTGGCCCGATGGGCGTGTTATACGTCAGCGTGAGTGCCTGACCCGATAAAAAAGCGGGCGCCTGCAATCCGCGGCGGCGGCTGACAAAATTGTGTTGAAGAGCGCCCACGAGAGCCGTTACGTACAGGTTGCCGGATGCTTTGAAACGCAATCCCAGATGCAAGGCCGACACGGAAGGAGTGTACACGAGAGCCTCGCTCAGACCGGCAAAAGGCACCTGGTTCCGGAACTGGGGTGTCAGGCCTCCTATCGCGAATTCATTCAGAATATTTTGGTTGTAGTTGAAATTGAGCCCTGTCTGGTGGAACATCAGAAGGGTCGTCCGGCTGCCCACGGGTTTATACCATTCAATTTTTAGCAGGAAACGCGGGTAATTGTTGTAGCGAAACCCCAGCGAATCGGGGTCCGTAACGGGGGTGCCATTCTGCAGGAACGTCAGATTCGGGTTTTGCCGGAACACATATCCGGCCTCCGCTTCCATTTTTAGTCCCTTGCCGGGCAACACAGTGGCATCGAGTGTGTTGCTGGACAGATAAATGAACCCTGTATGGATTCGGTTATTGCCTGTAACATCAAATTCGGACTGAATAGAAGGTTTGTACTTGAGCCACTCGTATCGCCATCCCGTTCCGGCGGAAAATCTGCGATTACTGGATATCTGAAAACGGGTTTCTCCTTTGAAAAAACTTTGCCTTTGCAGACCGTCCGGTGTGAATTTCCGGTAAGTTTTGAAACTGAAGGTTTCGAATTGCAGACTTCCGATAAACGCCAGCCTGCCTTTTAGCCCGAATTGCTGCAAATGTTCTCCGCGAGCGCGGAAATTTTCACTCAGCGCGAGTGTAACAAGACTCCTGGAAGCCGGGAAAAAAAGGTTGCGCGTCGTCAGGTTGGTGATCAGGCTGATACCGCTAAACGAGTTGTAATGCAAGCCAAGTTTTGCCTGTGTGGGAGCGAATTCCTTTACGTCAAAAATGATTTTCACATTTCCGTCGGGGAGCGGCTCCATGGAATACAGGACGCGCTGGTAATATCGCGTGCCGAATACGTTGCGAACCCGGTTGGCGAGGCGGGTTACGTCATAATAACGGCCTGTTTCAAAGCCCATCATGCGGGTGAAATAAGACTCGTTCGTTCGTCGCAACCCGTGGATTTCATAGGAAGAAATAAACACTGAATCGGCTTTTGGCAGCCGCCTTACGGCCGGCCCGGATTTGCCGTAGATCGCATCGAGCGAGTCGACAAGGCGTTTCAGTTTTGGATACAGCAGGCGCCCCTGTTCCAGGCCGAGGTCGATAATTTCATTTGCCCTGCCAAAACTGGCGGCGCTGAAATCATCCAGCGGGTGCTCGATATAGATGTCGCACAGTTTCGCCTGCTTCTCGTGCTGTAGCCCGTCCCTCAGAAACATCACCTGCATGAGTATCTGGGCGCCATCGGTCAGTTTTTCGGAAGGTAACAATCCGCTGGAAACACTGCTCCCGATGACAAAATCCGCTCCCATGTTCCGCACATCCGAGACCGGGAAGTTGCGTACAATACCGCCGTCTACCAGGAGACGTCCATCCAGATCTACTGCGGTAAACACCGTTGGAATAGCCATACTGGCCCGAATGGCAGTAACGAGATTGCCGTGGTCGAACACCACGGCATTGCCGGTACTCACCTCTGTGGCGATGCAGCGGAAGGGAATAGGCAGATTGTTGAAGTTTGTGATATTGTAGGCCGGCGCAAACGACTCGTTCAGTTTCAGCCACATCTCTTCACTTTCCAATACGCCCGTCGGCAAGTGAAATCCACCGTTTACAAGGGGTAATTCGATGGCATATTTGCCATACTCGCTTTTTTCCTCCATGGTCAATGCCCGGAGAGACGTTTGATTGGACAACAGCACCTCCCACTCGAGGTGACGCGCCATTTTTTCAATCGAATCGGCTGAATAGCCAAGGGCATAGAGGCCGCCAACAATACTCCCCATGCTGGTTCCGGTAATGTAATCGATCTTCAGTCCTGCTGAATCTATGGCTTTCAGGATGCCTATATGTGCGAGTCCTTTGGCGCCGCCGCCACTGAGTGCCAGACCGATCCTGGGGCGGCCGGCCGGATTTTGGGCCGAAAGGAGGTGGAGGAAAAACAAGTACAGGACAAGGGTCAATATTTTTTTCATGAACCGGGAGTAGTTCGTTGTGGCCTCAAAATTAAGGCAAAATCAGCGGGATTTTGGGCAAACAGGTAAATGTGTTCTGCAAAAATGCCCCATCGCTCCTTACAAACGATGGGGCATTTTTCCCTGTTTCCATTAAATAATAGGCTTACCCGTTCATATTCAGGATGGTAATCTCCACCCGTTGATTCTTCCGCCTTCCGTCTTCGGTGATGTTGGGCTCAATCGGCTTGGTCCATCCGTACCCTTTATACAACACACGGTCGGCAGCGATACCTTTGCTAATGAGCCAGTTGGCGACCGCTTTTGCGCGATTGGTGGAAAGCTGATTGGCAAAAGATGAATCGGGCCACATCACGTTGTTGGTATGGCCGCCGATCTCGACCGTGACATCGGGATTGTTTCGCAGAAACTGGAACAGTTCATCCAGTCCTTCCTCGCTGGCCTCTTTTATATCGTATTTATTCGTGTCGAAATAAACTTTATCGAGTCGGTACGACCTGCCTTTTTTCACGGTTTTCCGTTCCATCGTGGCGACGGTTGTTTTTGCGGGAACGGGTCGTTTTGACTGCGTATCCACCTGCGGCTGCGTCTTTACCTTTTCTTTGGGCACCGTTTTGGTCGTAACAGCGATAGGAGGAGACGTCTTGGCATCGGGCATTTTTTCCGGTCCGCACACGATCTGTTTGATCGGAGAAGCATTGTCCAGCAGGATATTGCCGTTGTACGGGAATAAAACGGGCGTTTTGTAGTATGCCTCGATCAGGATATAGGAGTAATTGCCGCTTTTAGGATGAAGCCGGAATGTATGCGATAGCCAGCGGGTGTTGGTTACGACCGCCGTTTCGTACAGCAATTCGGCTTTACTGCAATACCCGTTGCCACCGTATATCCGGATTTTGGCCGGGGTGGCATAGTTGGCTTCCTGACCCGTAAGTTTGCTTGTGCTCAGGTAAAGTTCGGAACGGCAGATATCCATCGTGAACTCATAGCACTGGTCCTTTTCCAAAGGCTTGCTGAGGCGTTGGCCGACGCCTTCATTTGTTTCGTTGTCACGTACCACAAGGCCCAGGTAGGTGTTGCCTTGGCTCGGGGGTTTCGTGACGGCAAATGCCCCGGGCTGGATATCCGGCGGGGTTTCTTCCGATTTCCCGCAATCGTACCAGCCGTTCGGCGTTTCGCCCGCCTTTGGGATTCCTTCAAAGGAAGGATTAACAAAAGAGATGGTTAGTTCTTTTTGCCCCAATAATGAAACCGGGATGGCAAAAACGCACATTACCCACCTGAATTTTCTTTCAAAAGACATACACGCAAATGTTTTGATTAGCAATCACAGTCATACATAAAACAAAGATTGTGACGATCATACGTGGTCGCCATCTGCTGTTGTCTATGGTACTGCAAGTTTTCCCAATGCAAAATTTCCAATTAAACGTAACAATACCTGTTTTTATGACCCCTTTTTCGATGAAAAACAAGTATTTAACATGTGGACGGTTATTTAAAAGCATCCAGCCCCGTCACGTCATGGCCTGTGATCAGCAGGTGGATATCATGCGTGCCTTCGTACGTCAGCACGGTTTCCAGGTTCATCATATGGCGCATGACGGGGTATTCGTTCGTGATGCCCATGCCACCGTGTATCTGGCGTGCTTCCCGCGCGATTTCGAGTGCCATGTGCACGTTGTTGCGCTTGGCCATGCTTATTTGCGCAGAAGTAGCCTTGCCTTCGTTGGCCAGTGTTCCGAGACGCCAGGTAAGCAACTGCGCTTTGGTGATCTCGGTGATCATTTCGGCCAGTTTCTTTTGCGTCAACTGGAAAGCCCCGATGGGTTTGCCAAACTGGATTCGCTCTTTCGAATAACGCAGGGCGGAATCATAGCAATCCAGCGCTGCGCCGATAGCGCCCCATGCGATGCCGTAACGGGCTTTGCTGAGGCAGGCGAGCGGGCCTTTCAGTCCGGTAACGCCGGGCAGTACGTTTTTCTTCGGCACGCGCACGTCTTCAAACACCAGTTCGCCGGTGATGCTGGCGCGCAGCGACCATTTGCCGTGAATTTCGGGGGCGCTGAATCCTTTCATGCCTTTTTCCACGATCATGCCGATGATGCGGCCTTCTTCGTTTTTGGCCCAAACCACGGCAATGTCTGCTACCGGCGAATTGGTGATCCACATTTTGGCGCCGTTAAGGATGTAGGCGTCGCCGTCGTCTTTCACATTGGTGGTCATCCCGCTGGGGTTGGAGCCGTGGTCGGGTTCGGTGAGGCCGAAACAGCCGATGAGTTCGCCTTTGGCCAGTTTGGGCAGGTAATAGTTCCGCTGCTCTTCCGAGCCGAATTTATAGATAGGATACATCACCAGCGAGCCCTGCACGGAAGCCATGGAGCGCACGCCGGAGTCGCCGCGCTCGAGTTCCTGCATGATGACGCCGTACGCGATCTCGTCCATGCCGCCGCAGCCGTATTCCGCAGGCAGCGAGGGGCCGAATGCGCCGATCTCGGCCAGCCCTTTGAACAACTGCGTGGGGCATTCGGCGCGGTTGGCGTAGTCTTCGATAATGGGGCTGACTTCGGATTTTACCCACTGGCGCACCGCTTCGCGGGCGAGCAGGTGTTCGGGTGAAAGCAGATCGTCCATACCATAATAATCGTGGTGCTGGTAGCGGTCTTCCCGGGCGGTGCGGGGCGTATGGGTGGTGGCGGCGCCGTTAGATTGCATCAGAGAAAAGTATTTGAGTGAATGGATGAAGGAACTCGCGCATGGAACATCCTTTTTGAAAGGAAGTTCGACCGAACTGCGCGGCACCTTTTTCGGTCAGGACAATTTTACTGCAAAATTAAGCAAAGTTTCGCTGGCGCGGCGGGCCAGGAAACACATTTTGCTTATTTTGACGGAATATAATTTTTAAAAGCGGGTGTTTTTCGTCGAAAAAACGAAGATGGTTTGGGTTAATGCGCTACCATGTCCAGTCATCCATTCCCTCCAGCGGCTCCGGTTTTACGCTGCGTTTTGTTTCTGCGCGTTGTTTCTGGCGCTCGAGGACGAGACGGGCAAGACCCCAGTTGGCCGGTTCGGGAGCATCGGGCCGCATGACGGGGTGTATTTTTTCTTCGAGCACGTCGAGGCGGTAGAGCAGGCTCATCAGGTATTCGGGCTGTTTTTCCAGCATTTCGGCAATGCGGTTGGCGAGCATGGAAAGAAGTTCTTCTTCGGAACCCGGCGGGTTGGCCGATTCGAGTTCGAACGGGCCGCGCACGAGCGCAACCGTTTCGTTCAGGATATTTGAGTCGTATGAAGGCATCATTTTGAGCAAAAGGAGACGTAAGATACCCTTAAACCGTTTCCTTTCGTCTTTCCTTGGCTATTTTAATCCCCCGTGCCGCAAATTCTTCGCGCAATGCCTCGTGCATGTAATCCATGGTGCTGATATAGTTCTTTCCAAGCGCCCACCAGGAAATATCGGTTTTCATGTCGTCGCGGCTCAGACCCGTGACGACGACTTCCGTTTTGTGTGCAGACAGCCGCCAGGGGCAACGCGCAGCCGCGGCATCGGCTGCTGCGCGCACGGCGGCCATGTTACTGTCGCTATCGAGCAACAATGTTATCTCTACCTGCACATCCTCATCGCACACCACGTTCTGGATCGGTCCTTCCGTCATCTTGCCGTTCGGAATGATAATCTTTTTGCAGTGCTCTGTCGAAAGAATGGTATTAAATATCTGAATTTCAGCCACATAGCCGGTATTTCCATCCACAGATAGCAAATCTCCCACCTTGTATGGCTTGAACAACAGGATCAATACGCCGCTGGCGAAATTGCCCAGACTTCCCTGTAACGCCAGTCCGACGGCAAAAGCCACGGCCGAAAACACAGCGATGAATGAAGTGGTTTCGATACCCAGTTGGCTGGCTACCATCAGCAGGAGGGCTACTTTCAGGGCAACATCAACCAGGGAGCCGAGGAATGGTCGCAGACTTTCATCAACTTTTCTGACCTTCAAAAAATTCTGAAAAGTGGCCGTGATGCGCCTGACCAGCCAAAGGCCGATGATCAGCAGCAACATGGCGGTAAGTATTCTGGGGCCGTATTCCAATGTCAAATCGTATAGGCGGTCGATGTACGTTTTTTGCTCCATGAGCGTTTGTAGTGCGTTAATGAGTATCTGTTTTGCAACTTTTTGCCGAAAACGCGGCAAAGGTTAGCAAAAGGCCGAAATTGATTCGCCATTTTTGCGGCGAAATTTATTCTTCAATTATATTACGATACCGGCTGTTGCCCAAACCTCATTTCTTCGCTACAAACTAACCATTATTGTTGATGAGAAACCTTCTCACTCCGGCGCTGATCGCCATGTTCGCTTTCTACGTCGCCTGCACCCCGAAAACGGGTACCTCTACGGCTGCCACCCCCATTCCGCCCAATGAACCCGTCGCTTGGGATTCCATCGGCAAACCCCTCGTGGGCGAGGAAGATGAAGACGCTGAAGCGCCGGAAGAATACACTATCACCGACGCTGCCGAAGTAAGACCCGACAGCGAAATTGTTTCCGATACCCTTCCGCCGTACAACCCCTCGCATACTTTTGAGCACGACCTGATCCATACGAAAATTGAAATTTCGTTCGATTGGGCCCAGAAACGCGCCAATGGAAAGGCTACACTCACGCTGCGCCCCTGGTTTTACGCCACCGACCAGGTGACCCTCGACGCCAAAAATTTCGACATCAAATCGGTAACGTTCGACGGCAAAACAGAGCCGCTGAAATACGAATACAACAATGAGCAGCTGACCGTCCACCTCGGCAAGACGTTCACGCGGAACGACGAGTTCAAGATCGCCATTACCTACACCGCCAAACCCGACGAGCGCGAATCGTACGGCGGAAGCGCAGCCATTACCCAGGATAAAGGCCTGTATTTCATCAATGCCGACGGCGCCGACAAGAACAAACCCATGGAAATCTGGACCCAGGGCGAGACCGAAAGCAATTCATACTGGTTCCCCACGGTGGACAAACCCAACGAGCGCTGCACCCAGGAGATGTACATTACCGTGGAAAACAAGTACAAAACCCTTTCCAACGGCGTACTGGTATCGTCCAAAAAGAACGCTGACGGCACCCGTACCGATTACTGGAAAATGGATAAACCCCACGCGCCGTATCTGTTTATGATGGCTATCGGTGAATACGCGGTGGTGCATGACAAATGGCGCGGTATCGACGTGGACTACTACGTAGAACCCAAATACGAGCAGTACGCCCGCGATATTTATCCGAATACGCCCGAATTGCTCGAATTTTATTCCACCATACTTGGCTATCCGTACCCCTGGCAGAAATTTTCACAAGTCGTTGTCCGGGATTACGTCAGCGGCGCCATGGAGAATACCACGGCCGTGATTTTCGGCGAGTTTATGCAGAAAACCAAACGCGAACTCCTCGACGATC
>JAKOXM010000671.1 GCA_029781095.1 Bacteroidota bacterium | reverse complement strand
ATGGCGTTGTAGGTATCGGCGGCTTTTTTCCACAGGTTGTTGGCGCCGATCTGATCGAGCGAAACCACGATTTTGGGTTTGAACTTGTCGTAAAGTTGCTGATTTGTGGTTGTATTCAGATAGTTGGTAGCGGCGTTGTCGGCGCCCATGAGGATTTTGGCGGCATCCTGGATGGTGAGTTGTTTGATGGCGTTGAGGAATATCGGCCCCGCTTCCTTGGCGGCGTTTTCGGCGCCGCGGTTCATTTTTTCGAGCAATTCGTTTTCCAGGTTGCTGAAACCGGGTATGCCCTGCAATTTACTCGTGACTTTGCGCACGTCGTCGGGCAACAGAATTTTGTACGCACTTTTGAAATATCCGTCTTTTTGCGAGAGATTGTCCACCCCTTTCGATACACCGTTCGAAAGCGCTTCCTTGAGGGCCTTTCCGACCTCCTCGATCGTCGGTTCGCTCAGTACGCTGCCGGCCACCTGCTGGAGGGTATCGCAGGAGGCAAGGGTGAAAACGGAGATCATAATAGCGACAGGAATGATTAGTTTGTTTGTCATGAGTATGTTGTGATTGCTGAATGTTTGGATTGTTAAATGGATGCAATGGCTGAACCGCAGAAGTCGACCACAGATATGCCCGAGAGGAAAGACGCGCCGGATGAAAAAATATTATCGGACCTGAGTGGCAAGTTTACGCTTTGTTCCTGAACAATTCGAAAACATTCAGGTTCTGCCTACCAGTTGCAGGCCAAAATGGCGATCATCCGCAATCCAATCATAAACAATTCAGCAATTCAAAAACCATTAGCATGTTTCACTTGAAAGAAGGCGACAAGGCTCCTGATTTTTCAGCGCTCAATGAAAAAGGTCAAACGGTGAGCCTCCGGCAGTATAGCGGCAAAAAGCTGGTGCTTTATTTTTACCCCAAGGACGATACGCCGGGCTGTACGGCAGAGGCTTGCAGCTTGCGCGACGGCTACCCGAAATTTCAGGCACAGGGCTACGAAATACTGGGTGTGAGCCCCGATTCGGTAAAAAAGCACGTCAAGTTTCAGGAAAAATACAATCTGCCATTCAACCTTTTGTCGGACGAGGATCACGCCGTCGCAGAGGCATACGGCGTGTGGGGCGAGAAAAAATTCATGGGGCGCGCCTACATGGGTATTCATCGCACGACGTTCGTGATCGATGAAAAAGGCAATATCGAGCGTATCATTGCGAAAGTGGATACGGCCGATCACGCAGGCCAGCTGCTCAAGGCTTGAAAATGGTTTAACGGGTTGCGGGTTTCATTCGGGTTGGCGGGTTGCGGGTTAGCCGTTTTGAGCAACCAAAGAGCCAATGCATAACCCGCAACCCGCCAACCCGTTAAACCCGCAACCCGTTAAACCCGAAACCTTATTTTTTCGGATACACGTACAGCTGCACCTCTTCCGCCGTAACCGTCTGGTCGCAGAGAATGAACAGGCGCTCGATCACGTTGGCAAGTTCGCGGATGTTACCCGTCCAGTTATATTCCTGGAGGGCATTGATAGCTTCCGGGGTAAACGTTTTGAGCGGGTGCCCGTAATCGTCGGCAATACGGCGGTTGAAGTGTTCGATAAGAAGCGGAATATCGTCGCGGCGTTCGTTGAGCGAAGGCACTTTTACGACGATCACGGCGAGGCGGTGGTACAAATCTTCGCGGAAGCGCCCGGCCGCAATTTCTTCCCGCAGGTCCTTGTTGGTAGCGGCCAGCACCCGTACGTCTACCTTGATCTCCTTGCTGTCGCCGACCCGGACGATCTTGCTTTCTTGCAGGGCGCGCAGCACTTTGGCTTGCGCGTCGAGGCTCATGTCGCCGATCTCGTCGAGAAAGAGCGTGCCGCCGTTGGCCTGTTCAAATTTGCCCGGGCGGTCGGCAATAGCGCCCGTGAAAGAGCCCTTTTTATGCCCGAACAATTCGCTTTCGATCAATTCGGCGGGTATGGCGGCGCAGTTGACTTCCACGATGGGGCCGTCTGCGCGGTTGCTTTTTTCGTGAATCCAGCGGGCTACAAGTTCTTTTCCCGTGCCGTTTTGGCCGGTGATGAGCACGCGGCTTTCGGTGGGGGCCACCCGTTCCAGCATGCGTTTGATCTCGAGGATCGGCGCGCTTTCACCGATCATATTCACGCCTTTGCTGCTTTTTACCTGTTTGCGCAATATTTGGGTGGTGTTCACCAGGTCGGCCCTTTCGAGGGCGTTGCGCACGGTGATCAGCATCCGGTTAAGATCCGGCGGCTTCGAAATAAAGTCGAAGGCGCCTTTTTTCACGGCTTCCACGGCCGTGTCGATTGTGCCGTGACCGCTTACCATGATCACGGGGATTTCCGGGGCGAGGATTTGCAGACGCTCGAGGGCTTCGATACCGTCCATCCTGGGCATCTTGATGTCCATGATGATTACGTCAAACTTTTCTTTCTGCACTTTGGACACGCATTCCAGTCCGTCCGCCGCTTCCTCCACGTCGTATTCTTCGAATTCGAGAATATCGCGCAGCGTGCGCCGGATGGGCATTTCATCGTCCACGATCAGTATCTTGGCCATAAAACAAGTTAGGTTTTGAGTCTGTTGTATCTGGTAGGAAAAAGCACAAAGAAAAATTCTTTCGGCAACTTCGACGCTATACAGCGCACGTTATTTTTCTTTCAGGCTGTCACCTTTCCATATTTTCACGTCTTACCTTTGTTAATCTGCACTTTGCACATCAATTTTAAAACATATTTCCTAAAATACTAAAAATCTTACACTTATGCAAGCCAAAACGATGCTCTCCCTTTTGTTTCTGTCGCTTTCAGCAACGCTTTTGCCGGCACAATGGAGCAAAAGCGTGGTAACCGAAACCGAAAAAATGATGTCTTTCGGAAGCCGTCCGTGTTTCAGGGTCGACTGCCCGGGCGCAGATGCCGGGACTGTAGAGGACCTCTGGAAGGATTTTGCCAAGAAGAATTACGGCGCCAAATTGAAAAAAGACAAAAAATCGGGTGAATGGTCGGCTACCGGCCTGAAATCGGCCATGATGGGCTCCGACCCGTTCTCGGTGTACTCAACGATTGAAAAAACATCCGACGGCGCCACGTTGTATGTGTGGTACGACGCGGGATCATACTTCCTGAACCGACGCGACAATGCAGGCCGCTCCGACGAAGCGGTACGCGCACTCCGTCAGCTGTATCTCGATATTCGTCGCGCAACCATCAACAAAGACATCAAGGACCAGGAAGATAAGCTGAAAGAGATGGACAAGAAATACAAAAGCGTGCAAAGGGAAAACGATAACCTCCACAAGGACATCGAGATTTACAAAGCCAAGATCAAAAAGGCTGAAGACGACATAGCGAAAAACGAGAAAGCACAGGAAACCAACCTGGTAGACCAGGAAGCGCAGCGCCGGCTGATCGAACAATCGCGGCAGCGACTGAATAACGTGGAGAACGAAGGCAATTGAACCGGCGCCGTTCTATTATTTGTTTTGAAAATCCCGCGCCGGAATCCCGGTGCGGGATTTTTCGATTTAGAAAACGGATTTTATTTTTATTAAGCGGTTTTATTGACGAGAAAACGGTCGAAAATAGTGCCGCGGGCAGAAACGCAAAAAGTTTTATTTCCCGGAAATAATCGCTTTTGATTTTCAAACATTTATTTTTAATTTTGTCGACCCGAATAACCGAAAATTTATTTTTGCACTGTGGAAAATTAACGTTCACTTAATATGCCCGCCTTACGGAGGAAGCCCCTGAACTGCGTTCACATGATGCCTGTCCGATTCGTAAAATTCTACACCTCATGTCGTTAAAACATTTACGTTTCTCTCAACCGATATCTTTTTCCGTTTCATTTTGAATGTGGAAAACTGAAATCCGATGTGGATAACTCGGCAAATTTACCCTGTTATCCACACTGTATGTCCCTGTTATCCACAGATACGGATTGTTTGGAAAGTGGATTTCCACGGATTTAAAACTACGTTTGTACCCCCTTTGAATACAGAAATACCGAAAACGGCCGGTTATGAACGAATCGAACAATAACAGTCAGAACAATCAGTCGCAACGTCCGCGCAAACAGCGCGAAACAGGCGGCTCTGACGGGCTGTCGACCTACGTGTTCGGAAAAGTCCAGCCCCAGGCTCTCCCCCTCGAAGAAGCAGTTCTCGGGGCCCTGATGCTCGACCGGGAGGCCCTGCCAATGGTGATGGATATCCTCCGGCCGGAAAGTTTTTACCTCGAAGCGCACCAGCACATCTATCGCGCGGTCGTCAAACTCTTCGAGCGTTCCAATCCTGTCGACCTGCTCACCGTCACGGAAGAACTGCGCAAAAGCGGCGACCTGGAAAAGGTTGGCGGCGGATACTACCTTGTCGAACTGTCTCACCGTGTGGCTTCGGCAGCCAATATCGAATACCACGCCCGCATTATTGCCCAAAAACACATACAACGCGAACTCATCGGCGTCAGCACCCGCACCATCCGCGATGCATACGAAGACACCACCGATGTGTTCAACCTGCTCGACGAGGCGGAAAAAGGCCTGTTCGCCATTACGCAGAACAACCTGAGCCGCAGTTATGAAAGCATGGGGACGCTCAGCAGCCGCGTGCTCAAACAGATCGAAGAACTTTCCGGGAAAACGGACGGACTCACGGGTGTGCCGACCGGCTTCACAAACCTCGACCGGCTCACTTCCGGCTGGCAGCCATCCGACCTGGTGATCATTGCAGCGCGGCCCGGTATGGGTAAAACCTCGCTTTTGCTCGCCATGATGCTGAATGCCGCCAAGGACTTCGGCAAACCCGTGGCCATGTTTTCACTTGAAATGGCCAGCACGCAACTCGTGCAACGCCTGATTTCGATGGAAGCCGAAATAGCCGGCTCCAAAATGCGCAACGGCAAACTGGAAGACTGGGAATGGCAACTGCTCCAGACCACGGTGGAGCGGCTGAACTCCGTACCGATCTTTATCGACGACACGCCGGCTATCAACATTTTCGAATTGCGCGCCAAATGCCGCCGCCTGAAAATGCAGCACGACATCAAGATGGTCATCATCGATTACCTGCAGTTGATGACGGGCGCTTCTGAAAATAACCGGAATGCCAACCGCGAACAGGAAATCGCCGGTATTTCACGCGCACTGAAGTCGCTGGCCAAGGAACTGAGCATTCCGGTCATCGCGCTGTCGCAGTTGAGCCGGGCCGTTGAGGTGCGCGGCGGAAGCAAACGACCGCAATTGAGCGATCTGAGGGAATGTGTAACCGGAGATACCCGTGTAGCGCTTGCCGATGGGCGATACATGCCTATAAAGGAATTGGTTGGAAAGCAAGCCGAAGTGTTGTCGATTGACCCTGAAACCCGTAAGATCGTAATCCGGAATACCGATCTGGTATGGCCAGTGGGTGAAAAAAAGATATATCGCGTTCAACTGGCATCAGGCAGGTCTGTAAAAGCTACAGCCGAGCACCGGTTGTTGACGTTTCACGGCTGGAAAACCATTGCCGAATTAATGACCGGCGATCGAATCGGGATAGCCCGAACCATACCGGAGCCCGATTCGGGGCTCCACTGGAAAGAAGAGTGGCTTGTAGTGCTGGCGCATCTTGTTGGCGATGGCAGTTACCTTAAACACCAGCCACTCCGGTACACCACTTCCTCCGAGGCAAACAGTCTCGCCATTACAGAAGCTGCCCGCAAAGCATTCGGGGTAAAAGTGAACCGCCATCCGGGAAGAGGCAACTGGCATCAGTTGGTATTCAGCGGCAACGGCAATCGCTGGCACCCCGCCGCGATAAATGCCTGGCTGCGCGAATTGGGGATTTTTAACCAGCGTTCGCATGAAAAACACCTTCCGGATGCCATTTTTCAACTTTCCAACGCACAGGTTGCCATTTTCCTCAAGCACCTTTGGGCTACGGACGGGACTGTGTTTTTGAGCAAAAAGGAAGGCGCTTCGTCACCCCGCCTTGCTTTTTCAACCAACAGCCGCCGTCTTGCAGAAGAAGTGGGACTGCTTTTGAGCCGGTTTGGTATTGTGGCGCGCATACGTATTGTCCGGCAAGGCAACTACCGTCCGATGTATTCCGTGGAGGTCTCAGGAAGTAAGCATCAAATGCAGTTTCTTGATCAAATTGGCGTATTTGGCGAAAGGGCGACCATTGCCGAGGCAATTCGCCTGTATCATCAAAGCCGCACTTCGAATACGAACACCGATACCATTCCGACGGAAGTTTTTACCGAGGTCCGGAATGCCATGCGCGAAAAAGGCATTTCACAGCGGCAAATGGCGACTTTGCGCAACACATCTTATGGTGGTACGGCGCATTTCAAATTTGCCCCCTCCCGGGAAGTGCTGGGCCAATACGCCGGTTTACTCGACGATCCGCATTTAAAAACCTGGACTGATGATGATCTGTTTTGGGATACGATTGTTTTAATAGAACCGGAAGGGGTGCAGGAAGTATATGACCTGAGCGTACCGGGCACTGAATCATGGCTGGCGAACGGCATAGTGAGTCATAATTCCGGAGCCATTGAGCAGGATGCGGATATAGTAGCCTTTATCTATCGCCCGGAATATTACCAGATTCTGGAGGACGAAAACGGACAAAGCCTGAAAGGTGTCGCCGAGTTTATCGTGGCCAAGCACCGTCATGGCGCCCTGGATACGGTAAAACTGAAGTTTACGGACACCTTTGCCAAATTCGGGAACCTCGACGATCCGGCTTTCGCCGGCTTGAACGATCCGCTTACCGGCCCGTTTTCGCCGAGCGGAATTACGATGCAATCCCGTATGAACGAGGAAGATATACCCTTTTAAGGTCAGACGCTGACGATATCATATATTGAAAAAGCCGCCAGGGCTTTTCCAAACCCGGCGGCTTTTCCACTACAGTCAGCATCCGGCCTTCTGCCACTACCGACTGCCGCTGACGACAATATTACTTCTCGATTGATTTGTTTTCCGCGTCGCGCATGCCATTGCGGATCTCGTCTTCCACCGAGTTTTTGGCATTGTTGAATTCGCGGATACCACGTCCCAGGCCGCGCATCAGTTCCGGAATTTTATTGCCGCCGAACAAAAGCAATACAACCATGAAAATAAGGAGAAATTCCGTTGCACCGAGATTTTGCAGGAATAGCAGAGTAGAAACCATTTTCAGTGAATTTAGAATGATTGGACAGATGCGGCCAATGGGGGCCGTTTTTAAGATGATGCCGGTTTTGACCGGAAATGCGTTGCAAAGTTACACCCCCTCTCCATCAATTGTCTCGAAATCGGTATAATTTAACCTCAAGCGGGCATTTTTGACAATAAAACGATAATTTGGCTGATTGATAATTGTTTAACCCTTCCGGGTGCCAACCGTTCAATCCCGCAAACCCGCAATCCAGAGTCAATTATCGACAACCATATAACCGGCATCACAATGCGAATCAGTGAAATTCTCGCAGTACTCGAATCTGTTGCCCCGCCGCAACTGCAGGAATCGTACGACAATGCGGGGCTTATTGTCGGCGAGCCGGAGCAGGAAGCTACCGGTGTGCTTTTTTGCCTCGACTCCACAGAAGCCGTTGTGGCAGAGGCGGTTCGCAAGGGCTGTAATCTGATTGTTGCCCATCATCCGATCGTTTTCAAAGGCTTGAAGCGGATCAACGGAACGACCTATGTGGAACGTACGGTCATACGGGCCATTCGAGACGGCATGGCCATTTACGCGATCCATACCAACCTCGACAATGTGTACCACCGGGGCGTAAATGCCCGAATCGCCCAAAAAATCGGTCTGACGCAAACACGCATCCTCGCGCCCAAACAGGGCATGGAGGAGACCGGCGCGGGTCTGATCGGCGAACTGCCTTCGGCCATGGACGAAGCGGAATTCCTTGGAATGATAAAAACGGCTTTTCGGGCCGGTTGCGTGCGCCACACCGCCTTGTGCGGAAAACCCGTGAGCAGGGTGGCCGTGTGTGGAGGAAGCGGCAGTTTCCTGTTGCCCGAAGCCCTGCGCGCCCGGGCCGATGCGTTTGTAAGTTCCGACTTTAAGTACCACGAATTTTTTGATGCGGAGGGAAAACTGGTGATCGCCGACATCGGTCATTTCGAAAGTGAACAATTTACCATCGAACTTTTATATGAAATAATTCGCGAAAAATTCCCTACTTTTGCGCTCCATTGCACAGAAGTGAACACCAACCCTGTATATTATCTGTAGAATTCTACTTAAAAACGGATAAAAGTCCCTGATAATCAGCGCCTTGTCTGATATGTTAAAAATCGGGAACCAAAATCCGGTGTCCGCTCACACAATCACACAATCACACAATACCATAGAATGGCTGTAGAAGCATCTGTTGCCGAAAAACTCAAAGCGCTGTGGAATTTGCAGCAAATTGATTCCCAACTGGACGAAATCCAGATCCTGAAAGGCGAACTGCCGATGGAAGTCTCCGACCTGGAAGACGAGATCGCAGGCCTTGACACCCGCATCAAAAAACTGAAAGCGGTTCTGAAGGAAAACGAACAGGAAATTTCCAAGATGCAGGCTACGGCGAAAGACGCCGATGCCAACATCAAGAAGTACCAGAAGCAACTCGACGAAGTAAGAAACGACCGTGAGTTCAAGGCGCTGCAAAGCGAGATCGACCTTGCGAAGCTCGATATCCAGCTTTCCGAAAAGAAAGTAAGGGAGGCCAAAGCAAGCCTCGATACGAAAAAGGACGGGCTCGCAGTTGCCGAGGCCAAACTGGAAGCAAAACAGAAAGAACTGGACGCAAAAAAAGTTGAGTTGCAGGGCATTATCGAGAAGACCGAGCAGGAAGAAAACCGCTTGCGTACACAGAGCGAGAAAGCGCGCAAAGGCATCGAGGAGCGCCTGCTCAAGGCTTACGATAAAACCCGCAGAACGTATCGCAACGGACTTTCGGTAGTCACCGTCGAACGCAATTCCTGCGGAGGCTGCTTCAACAACGTACCGCCTCAGATACAACTGGAGATCGGTCTGCACAAAAAAATCATCGCCTGCGAACACTGCGGACGTATTTTGGCCGATCATTCTATTGCTTATCCCGAAACGGTCGCAGAAGCGTAGGAACGGTAGTATAACAAGTTAATTACGTAAAAATCCCATTGGAACGGTAATCTCCAATGGGATTTTTTTTATTCCTGATCTGAATTTATATATTTTTTCGTCGGAAAAACTGTTAAACCTGCTGGTCATTCCGCGAGTTCTTCGTTCCTTGCAATGTTTTTTTTTAATAATTTCGTTTCATGATGCCTATGTACCCGTATCGGTTATCTCTCCTTTTAGTTCCTTTGATTTGGCTGGCGAGCTTCTCGGCCGCCATTTCCCAGGAATTTTCTGTGTACGACAGTCTGCCACAACTGACCTCTCGCATCCACCAGGCTGGTACTGCGACGTTGGTGATCAATTTTTGGGCCACCTGGTGCAAGCCTTGTGTGGAGGAACTGCCTTGTTTCGAACAACTGCGTGAGCAATATGCCGACAAGAACGTGCAGGTGCTCCTCGTCAGCCTCGATTTCAAGAGCCAGCTCGAAAAAAAGTTCATCCCGTTTCTGAAAGCCCAACAGCTCAAGTCGGAAGTGGTATTGTTCGCTGACCAGGATGCCAATTCCTGGATTCCGTACATATATGAAGATTGGGATGGCGCCATTCCTGTAACCCTGATCGTTAAAGGCCATCAAAAAGCCTTCAACCTCGGAAAGTTTGAGAATTACTCTGATCTGGAGGCATTTGTGGTTCCGTTTGTCAGTGATATAAAGGCGATTTCTCTTAAAGATCTGATAAATTGCAACAGCGGTAAATAGCATTACCCCGGCTGGGCCGTTTTTACGACACGCATTCATCATCCCATTCATCGTTCATTTTTTTTACTCATGAAAAGTCTCGTTATCGCGGCTTTTGCACTGGCAGGCGCCACCCTGCATTACAGTGCTATCGCCCCCACCGGTTACATAGTTGGAGACAAAGCCAACGATTTTTCCCTGAAAAACGTGGACGGCAAAATGGTGTCCCTGTCTGATTACAAGGACGTAAAGGGATATATCGTTGTATTTACCTGCAACCACTGCCCATATGCCCAGCTCTACGAACAACGCATCATCGATCTGCACAATAAATACAATTCCAGGGGTTTTCCGGTAATTGCGATTAACCCCAACAGCCCCGCCATCGTGGAAGAAGACAGCTACGAGGAAATGCAAAAGCGCGCGAGGCAAAAACACTATCCTTTTGCCTATCTCTTTGATGAAGATCAAACCGTTTATCCTCAATTTGGCGCAACGCGTACTCCCCACGTATTTGTGCTGGACTCCGCGAGGGTAGTGCGCTATATCGGAGCCATAGACGACAACCCGGAGTTGCCTTCCATGGCAAAAAACCACTGGGTGGAAAGCGCTGTGGACGCCATGCTCCGGGGTGAAAAACCCATTAATGAGTTCACCCGCGCCATCGGATGTACCATCAAGAAGAAACCATAGAGACGTTACTATTCATAAATGATACTTATGCGGGCCGGCTTTGTAAAAAGCCGGCTTTTTTATTGCGCGGCGGTTTCGGCGCCTCTTTCCGTAACTTTGGGCCGAAATACTGTCGAATTCAAAATCTTTTGCGGCGAATATGCGTTCTTAGCAACCGTATTGAATATCCGAACGATTATAAACACGTCTGCCATGCGCAAACTACTTTTGGCCGGTGCACTACTGGCATGCTGCTTTTCCCGACTCCAGGCCAAGTACATCCTGCTGCCGATGGATGAAACCAGTCAGCACAATCATCTGAAGGCGTATGGAATTGCTTATTGGGCGATCTCGGAAGGAGCCGAGACCTATTGGCTGCTCAATTACCGGGGCGGGAGTTTTGCCTTTATCTACACACCCACTTTTGAGAAGGAGTGCAATACGCGCGATGTGAGTTACGAAATACTGGCCGACGCGCAGTTTGCCGCCATCCGGGAAGAAATTCTGAACCCGGAAGTAAATATGGACGTGATCAAACTCGAAAAAGCGCCCAAAATTGCGGTTTATACCCCCGATAAGAACGAAAAAGGCGATGTCATACAGCCCTGGGACGACGCCGTAACGATGGTGCTTACCTACGCGGAGATCCCCTACGATGTGCTGTACGACACGGAGGTCTTGCAGGGAAAATTGTCGGAATACGACTGGCTGCACCTGCACCATGAGGATTTTACCGGAATGTACGGTAAGTTTTATGCCAGCAACAGCAGCCAGCCCTGGTACCGGGAACACGTGAAAATGATGGAAAACCTTGCCCGCGAAAATGGATTTGACAAAGTGAGCCAGCTCAAACTCGCAGTGGCCAAGAAAATTTCTGAATTTGTGACCGGCGGCGGTTTCATGTTCGCCATGTGCTCGGCAACCGACACCTACGACATCGCCCTCGCCGCAGAAGGTACCGATATTTGCGCTTCCGTTTTTGATAAAGACCCGGTGGACCCCAACTGCCAAAGCAAACTCGATTATTCCAAAACATTTGCATTCAAGGACTTTCAGGTTATTACAGACCCGGGTATTTACGAACATTCCACCATCGATAACAGCGAGGTGACCGGCCGCCGGGTAATACCGGAACAGGATTACTTCACCCTGTTCGATTTTTCCGCCAAATGGGACCCCGTACCGACCATGCTTACCCAGTGCCACACCCGCACAATAAAAGGTTTCATGGGCCAGACGACGGCTTTTGTAAAGAAATACATCAAATCGAGCGTGCTCATTATGGGCGAAAACAAGCCCGCCAACGAAGCCCGATATATCCACGGTACATACGGATATGGTTTCTGGACGTTCTATGGAGGCCACGACCCGGAAGACTACCGGCACTACGTCGGCGATCCTCCGACCGACCTCAGCCTGCACCCGAATTCGCCGGGTTATCGCCTGATTCTCAATAATATACTGTTCCCGGCGGCAAAGAAAAAGCACCAGAAGACATAAGGATAATGTGCTAATGTGTTAATGTGCTAATGTGTTAATGTGCTAATATGCTAATGTGCTAATGTGTTGATAAGGTAGTTCGCTATCTTTAAAAATATCGGCGCATTAAGGATATGAACTTATGCTGACGACGTAGTTCAAGGCAATACCTCCGGTGTTTTGTTGTGTTGCCCACAGTGCCCCGCAGGCTGCAAACCTGCGGGGCACTGTCATTAAATTATTCACCGGGTCAAAAGACTTTTTTTCAACAAGTCACCGCTACTCGCCTCAAAAACGACTCGCCTGACTTGCAAATCCACTTTTTCCCTTCCCGCAATAACGCAATCTAGGTCTAAAACTATAGGTCCTGGCTGGGCGGCCTGACCGGAAATGTGCATAAAAACAGGTTTTTCATGGAAATCAGCATGAAAAAATGTACGGTTCAATGGAATTGAAAACTTTTTCCGTTTTTTAGTGCCTGAAAAGAATGATTGCACTCGAAACTAAAAAATAAACCATGAGCAAACCTGTTACCCTCCTTTGTGTTTCCAGTTACTTTAAGGGCAACGACTTCCTGCGCGGAGCGAAGGAGGCCGGTGCGAAAGTCTATTTCCTGACCTCCAAAAAACTCGAAGACAAACCCTGGGCACGGGAGGCCATCGACGAGATATTCTA
>JAKOXM010000608.1 GCA_029781095.1 Bacteroidota bacterium | reverse complement strand
GTAGATAAAAACGACAAGCCTTTCAAAAGCAGTTTCCCGTACGTTGCTTCGCCATGGTCAGGCACGGAAGTAGGTCAATAACTGACCGGAACACTCGAAACATCACTCATATAAAAATTTCAACGATGAAACTCGTAAATATAACAAAGTCCCTGATAGTGAGCGCATTGTGGTTGCTCGCCATCACGGCGGGATTTGCCTCCAGCCACCGCGAAGCGCCCCTGATCGCCGACGACCCGCTGGCTGACAACTGTGATCTGTACGCATTTCGCAGCCCTGACAACCCCAACACCATTACAATCATTGCAACGTACGTTCCGCTGCAACTGCCGCAGGGCGGCCCCAATTACTATTCGTTCGGCGAAAACATCCGCTACGAGATCCACATTGACAACGACGCCAGCAAACCCGGCGACGAGATCGTTTTTCGCTTTACATTCCATCAATCCAACGAAGACCCGAGTACGTTTTTCAACATTCGCCTCGGCAAACAAAACCTGAAAACCACCTACACGCTTGAACGCAGCATCGACGGCGGCGCTACGTTCCAGGTAATCGTGCAGAATGGCACGGTACCTCCTCCGAACATCGGCCCGCGTTCCATCGAATCGGGAGCAGGGCTGGGCGCTACGTATGCCAGTCTGATGAGCAGCGCCATTACGACGGCAACGAGTGGAGAAAAGGTATTTTGCGGCACTACGGACGATCCGTTTTTTGTCGATCTCGGCGGCATTTTCGATCTCGGAGACGCCCCCCGTCAGAATGGTACCCCCCGCGACGGCGTGGCCTGCCTCAACGTAAGCACCATCGCAATCCAGATACCGATCGCAACCTTGTTGAAAAGCGGCGCGCCTGCCGTACCGACCACTATCCTTGATCCGGATTACGTGATCGGTGTGTGGGCTTCGGCCAGCCGTCAGCAGATTCGCACCCTGTCATCCAGCTCGAACCCCACTTATTCCGGTCCCTGGATTCAGGTGTCGCGTCTGGGTATGCCGCTGACCAACGAGGCGGTTATCCCGATCGGCAGCAAAGACTTCTGGAACGCCATCACACCGTACGACGAACTGGCCGACAATACACTGGACGGTTATTTCTACAACCCCGAACTCGCGTTGTACATGGACGATAGCCAGTTCGGCGGCGCCGTGCCGGCATTCGCACCCCTGCGCATCCAGCGCAACTCCCTGCAGGCATTCGACTTCGGCAACGGCCACGACGGACTGTACGGCCTCAAAGGCAATCCCGCCCTGGCAGGCACCGCACTCGACGACGCCGTGTTCGGCACCCTGCTGCTGCCCGGACCCGGAAAACCGCGTTCCGTCGACCTCTGGCCCATTTTCCACACCGGTGTGCCAAACGTACGCCCTTACCAACTCGCAACCGGCAAAAACGGCAATCCGCTTGCTGCGGGAAAACCTTTCATCAACAACTTCCTGCCAAACGGCGGCGACATGCTGCGCCTCAACATGGCAGTGCCCGTCACCGACCGCCAGGATCCCAAATTCAGTCCGCTGGGCATCATCAATGCCGCCGTGCTGGGTCTTACCGACCCGGCGTACAACCAGAACACCAGCATCCAGTTTATTCCCAACATGGACGGATTCCCCAACGGCCGTCGACTGGAAGACGACGTGACGCGTATCGAACTGCAGGCCGTGGCCGGCGCCGCACTGGCGGCCATCGGGCTCTGGTACGACGACTACACGGTTGGTGGCGCCAACCCGGTTACGTCCAAATTGCTCGGTGTACTGACCTATACGACCGGTGTTGAAAACAACGATCGCCCCTTTACCAACGGGTTTCCTTTTGTGGCGATGCCGGCAAGTGGCACAGGCGGATGCGGCGGCACCATTGTGACCGCTACAAACGATATTTTTCCGGGCGGCAACGGTCTGGGTTTCAGCCAGAAGCCGGTGCTGATGAAAAACTATCCAAATCCTTTCAGCACACAAACGACGTTCGAGTTTCTGGTGCATCAACCAACCAATATCATGGTTCGCGTTTTTGATGCCCAGGGCAAATATGTCGCCACGGCGTATAGCGGATTCCAGCAGGAAGGCGAGTTCAAATATACCTGGAACACAGGTGATCTCCGTCCGGGCCTGTATTTCGCCAACCTGTACGACGGCAATGGCAACCTGCTTCAGAGCGGAAAACTGATGAAACCTGAATAGCCGCGTTAAAGTGATTTTTAAAGAAGCATAAACAGTATTTTAAAGCCGTCCCGGAAATGCCGGGGCGGCTTTTTGCATTATGGTCTTATCACTCTTTTCTCCCCGGTGATCACCTCGACCGCCTTTTCCAGCAGTTCATCCCTTCCTTCCCGCCCCCTTTGATGGTCGGCCGCAGCTCGATATCCGGTATAATGCCTACGCGCTGGGTTGGTTTGCCGTCGGGATAGAATACGCCGATCCCGCTGATCATGGTGTTTAACCCGCCCGGGAGGAAAAACTGGGACACATTGCCGTCGGCGCCTGCTGTGGTGCTTCCGATAATAGTGGCATTGGGCGCGGCGCGAAAGGCCATGGCGGTATATTCGGCCTGACTTTGCGACATTTCGTTGGTCAGAATAACTATTTTTCCTTTGTAATAATTCGGGTTATCCTCTCCGGTTTCGAGGGTCGGGGTTTGCTGAAACAGGCCCGGAAATCCGATGGAACCGTTGCTGAACCGCACGAACTCCGTAGCGGCGGGTACCAGGTATTTTCCGAGGCTGAACACCATAAATTCCGAGGGGTAATTGCGAATATCGATGACAATGC